>CAYOWG010000036.1:0-10290 GCA_964407605.1 uncultured Sulfurospirillum sp.
ATTGATGGTGTTATTGTTGAAATTAAAGATGATGTTACTTTAGTTGATGTGGGTAAGAAGTTAGAAGGACGACTATACACTTCAGAGATAACTGATAGCGAAGGCAATGCAATATACAAAGTAGGCGATACAATCAAAGTTGTAATCACTGGCTTCATAAATGAGCGTCCAAGTGTTTCTCATAAAAAAGCGATTCGTAAAGAGCGTGTAAAATCATTTATTGCTGAATATAAAGAGGAAGAAGATAAGACTTATGAGCTTAAAGTAGTTGGAAAAAATAAGGGCGGATTCATAGTTGAAGATGAAAACGCAGTTGAGTTTTTCTTGCCTCGCTCACAAGCAGCTGTAAGAGATATGGGTGCTCTTATGGGAAAAATGGTAAAAGTTAAGATAATAAAAATAGATAAAGACAATGAATCGATTATAGTATCTCGTAAAAAATGCTTAGATGATGATAGAAAGAAAAAAAGAGAATTTATTCAAGAGCTAATAGAATCCAATGAAGTAGTTGATGGAACTATCAAAAAAATAACAACTTATGGTATGTTTGTTGATATTGGTGGGGTTGATGGACTTGTTCACTATAGTGAGATAAGCTACAAAGGACCTGTTAATCCAAGCACTATATACTCTGAAGGCGAGACTGTTCCTGTTAAAGCTATCAAGTATGACAAAGAAAAAAAACATCTTTCACTCTCAATCAAAGCTGCACAGCCAGATCCTTGGAAAGAGATTCAAGATCAGCTAGAAGTTGGAGATTTTATACAAGTTGAAGTTAGTAATATCGAGCCTTATGGGGTGTTTGTTAATTTAGGTAATGATATAGAAGGTTTCTTGCATATCTCTGAGATAAGCTGGGATAAAAACATAAAACATCCAAAAGATTATATAAGTGAAAATCAAGAGATTGATGTTGAGGTTATAGAGATAAATTGTGAAGAGAGAAGACTAAGAGTATCGTTAAAGAATGTTCTGCCTAAGCCATTTGAGGAGTTTTTGAAAAACTACAAAACTGGAGATGTTACTACAGGCGTTATCACAACGATAACAAACTTTGGTGCTTTTATTAAGATAGGTGGGATTGAAGGACTTCTTCATAACGAAGATGCTTCTTGGAATAGAGGTGATAAATGTAGAGACCTTTTAAAGGTTGGCGATGAGATAGAAGTAAAAATCATCAAGATAGACGATATAAATGAAAAAATCTCTTTAAGCAAGAAAGTGCTAGAAGATAGTCCGATAGCAAAGTATGCAAAGAGTCACGCAAATGGCGATATAGTAACTGGCAAGATTAGAGATATAAAAGATTTTGGTCTCTTTGTTCAGCTTGAAGATGGTGTTGATGCACTAATCCGTACTGAAGATTTACTTCCTGATCAAGAAGAAGAGCTGAAGATAGGGGATGAAATAGAAGCTGCAATCTCTTTTATAGATGACAAAAAAAATCGCATTAGATTATCTGTAAAAAAACTCTCAAGACAAAAAGAGATAGAAGCTCTTAAAGCGATCAATAAAAAAGAGAAGATGACTCTTGGAGACATCATAAAAGATCAGTTAAAATAAGAGACATATCAAAGATATGCAAAAAAAGGTAACTGTAGCACTGTTTGTACTAATTGTTTTTGTTTTAGGTATGGTTTTAATAAGCCTACTGAACAATGAAAATGATGCCGTGCAGATAGACGCTCAGTACCTCTCCCCTTCACAAAAGAACATTAGTGAGAATACTCTCAAGGTAAAAACTTGGTCACAAGCTTTAGCAGGCTCTAGTGAGACAAGATTTACATTTCCAGTAAATGAGCTATACATGAAGATAGATTTAAGAGCTTATATAGCTCCAAAAACAAAATCTTATAGATTGGTTGTTGATAGAGCAGATAGATATTCACTTTTTTGTATAGTTCAAACACTCTCACAGATGGATATGCCTTTTATAATTGAAAAACAAAATAAGATACCTATTGTATATGTAGGCAGTAAAACTCAAAATGAGTTAAAAAAAGTTATTGAAAAATTAAGATATTATGATATCGAGTCTAAAATAGAAGAAGTATGGTTATAAAGGAAATATTTAATGAAAAAAATTATAGTATGCGATGCGATACACAAAAAAGGGCTAGACCTTCTAGAGGCACAAGATGACATTGAGGTTATAGATGCAGTTAAAATTCCAAAAGATGAACTTTTGGATATTATAGGCGATGCTGATGTTGCAATTACAAGAAGTTCGACAGATATAGATGAGAAGTTTTTAAATTCTGCAACAAATCTTAAAGCAATAGTTAGAGCTGGTGTTGGTGTTGACAATATTGATCAAGATGGATGTAGCAGAAGAGGGATAATTGCCATGAATGTTCCTACTGCAAACACGATTGCAGCAGTTGAGCTTACGATGGCACACCTCCTAGGAACAGCAAGAAGTTTTCCAAGTGCAAATAACCACTTAAAATATGATAGGGTTTGGAAAAGAGAGAAGTGGTATGGAGTTGAGCTAAGTGGCAAGAAGCTAGGAGTCATTGGCTTTGGCAACATAGGAAGTAGAGTTGCCGTAAGAGCAAAGAGTTTTGATATGAATATAGTTGTTTATGACCCATATATTCAGTCATCAAAGGTAACAGACTTAGATATGGAGTATGCTACAAATTTTGCAGATATACTAGCATGTGATTTTATAACAATTCACACTCCAAAAAATAAAGAGACGACAGATATAATTGGGGTCGATGAGATAGCAAAGATGAAAGATGGAGTAAGATTAGTAAACTGTGCTAGAGGTGGACTGTATAATGAGAGAGCACTATATGACGGTATAAAAAGTGGCAAGATTGCTTACGCAGGAGTTGATGTTTTTTCTTATGAACCTGCGACTGATCATTTTTTACTTGATCTTGACAATATCTGTGTTACTCCACATCTTGGAGCAAATACGATAGAATCACAAGAAAAAATAGCAATCCAAGCAGCAGAAAATGCTATAAGCGCAGCTCGTGGTGTTAGTTATCCACATGCACTAAATCTTCCTATAAAAGCAGGAGATTTACCGCCATTTGTTGAGCCATACTTGGAGTTAGTGCAAAAGTTAGGTTATCTGTCTGCTCAAATCAACAGAGCAGCTATCAAGTCAGTGAGAATTGAAGCCGAAGGAGAAGTCGGCAAGCATGTAAAATCACTCTTGACATTTGCACTTGTAGGCTCACTTAAAGAGTCTATGGGAGATAAGATAAACTATGTAAATGCTGAATTTGTAGCGCAGGAGAAGGCGATAGAGACAAAGTGTGAGGCACTTAGTAAGAGTGGTGGATATAAGAATAAGGTAACCATTAGACTTACAACCGAGAAAGGGGTTACAAGTGTAAGTGGAACGGTTTTTAGTGAAAATGAGCAGAGAGTTGTTGGTATTAATGGTTTTAAGTTTGATTTTAAGCCAAAAGGCAAGATGATAATTTTCAAAAACTCTGATGTCCCTGGTGTAATAGCAAATATAACAGCAATTCTTTCAAGTGAAGGAGTTAATATTGCTGATTTTCGACTTGGAAGAGATGAGCATGGCTTAGCGATGGCTGTTATTTTAGTTGATGAGAATATAGACAAAAAACTAATTTCAAAACTTAATGAATTAGAAACTTGTATATGGGTAAAATACGCAGTAATATAAAATTAGGAGTGTGTGTGTATTTAAAAAGTAATTTAAAAGAGGAGTATTCTCCTCTGTATTTTCTAGCTTCATTGGGAGCTGGCGGTCTTGGTGTATCTGTGTTTATGTATTTTATGTTTATGATTGAGCATCCAACAACACCTATGGCTACATTTGACTATATTTATCCTGTTTTAATACAAGGTTCAATAAGCTCAGTTTTGGTTGCTCTTGCTGCAGTTTTAATTTTGTTTTTTGCATTTGTGCATTTTAGACTTTTAGTTTGGAACTTTAAAGAGTTTGCTCTTTATAAAAAAACTGAGAATTATAAAAAACTAAAAACAAGCAATGCAGAAGTTCAGCTTATGGCTATACCTTTAACTATTGCTATGAGCATCAATGTATGTTTTGTTCTTGGGGCTGTATTCGTTCCTGGTCTTTGGAGTGTTGTTGAGTTTATGTTTCCTTTGGCGATTATAGCTTTTATATCAACTGGTGTTTATGCTTTGAAGATATATGGAGAGTTTTTAACTAGAGTTTTGATAGGTGGGTCGTTTGAGTTTGATAAAAATGCAAACTTTTCTCAAATGTTAGCCGTATTTGCTTTTTCGATGATTTCGGTTGGTCTTGCGGCTCCTGGAGCCATGAGTCAATATGCTAGCATATCAGCATTTGCTCTATTTTTCTCTATCTTTTTTATGCTTATATCTTTAGTTCTTTTGTTGATTACTTTTGTATTGGGCTTTAAGTCTATGTTCAAATACGGAGTTTCTGGTGAGTCAGTTGGCTCTCTTTGGATGATTATACCTATCTCAACACTACTTGGCATCGCTCTTATACGCATAAGTTTCGGACTCGTTCATAACTTTGAGCAAGAAGCATCTCCTTCTATGCTTTTTATGTTAACTTCAGTGGTTTTGTCATTGCAATTGCTATCAGGGATATTTGGATATATGATTATGAAAAAACTTGATTATTTTGCTAAATTTGTCAATTCGGATGCAAGAATCCCTTCAACGTTTGGCTTGATTTGCCCTGGGGTTGCATTTTTTGTTTTCGGTATGTTTTTTATATATTTTGGACTTTTAAAAAATGAAGTTTTTGAGATATTTTCACTAGGATATTTTATAGTTTTTGCACCTTTTTTGTTTATTCAGATAAAGACAATGCAGATATTTTATAAGCTCTCAAAAAAGCTATTGCTCAAATAATGAAAGCTTTGCTTTGGTTGAGCTTCTTAGCTTTACCGATACTTGTAGCTGCAAACTCTTATACAAATTTGAGTTTAGCTAAGGCTATCGAGATACTTAAAGACAAGAATATAGAGCTGCATATCGCTAGATTTGAAGAGCAGATAAAAGAACAAGAGCACGAGCTATCAAAGTCTCATAACTATGGAAAACTTGACTTTGTGCAAGGTGTAATGCGCTCAAATGATGCTGGAAATGTATTTGGTTTTAAGTTACAAAGCAGAGGGGCAAGTTTTGCTGATTTTGGTTTTAATGAGATGAGTAGTGGTATAAATACTCAACCAAAAGCACTAAACTATCCTGACGCTAGGACGCACTTTCAAACAAAACTACAATATCAACTTCCTCTATATACAGGAGGCAAGCTAGAACAGTATGAAAAGATAACAAGGGCACTGCAAAGACTTAGTGTTATTGATACACAAAAAGTATTGAGTGAAAAACTTTTTGAACTTAAAAAGAGCTATTATGATATCTATCTTCTTGAAACATATATAAGCAATCTAAATATCGTTAGTCAAAATATGAATAAGCTTGAGTATATGGCTCAAAGTATGATAGATGAGGGCTATGCTAAAAGGATAGATTTGCTTGAAGTGCAAGCAAAAAAAGCAAATGTGACTAGGATGATAAGAAAAGCTAAGGCAAATAAAGAGTTGCTTTATAGTTTTATCTCATTTTTACTGGATTCTAAAGTAGAGTCTATATCTGGCGATACCAAAGAGATAAAGCTGAGAAATCACAACATAGAAGCAATCTTGGAAAATAATCTAGATATCAAAAAAGCAAAGCAAGGGCTACGCATATCAGAGTTGGCTATAGATTTACACAAGGCTTCTAGTTTGCCCGAGATTGGAGCATTTGCTGAGTATGGTAGTAGTGATGATAGTTTTTTGGGAGATTTTATTGAGCAGGATGCTTATACTTTTGGGCTTGAGCTTAGGTGGAATCTTTTTAATGGAGGAGCTAGTAGTAGATCCGTACAAAAAGCAAGAGTAGAAAATCTAAAAGTTCAAAAGCAAGTAGATTTAGCAAAAAAAGCTATAGCTTTAAAGGTTGAGAAGATAAATATTGAGATTAAAAATTATGACTTTGATATAGAGAGTTTGAAAAAAGAGATTGAGCTAACAAGAAGTATATATGATAACTATCTTGGAAGATATCAAGAGAAGTTGGTATCTATAAACGATGTTATCATAAAGCAGTCTTTAGAGATAGAGAAAGTTTTACAACTCAATGAAGTGCAAAATAGTAGAACAAGTAAGATTTTAGAGCTTGAGAAAATAGCAAAGGCGGATTAGATATGAAACTAGCTATAAGTATAGGTTTTTTGATATTAGCAACAATGGTAAATGCAGCAGAGTTAAAGATGGCAGGTAGTGTGATTTCTGATAATCAAAAGATGATAACAAGTAGATATATGGGCTTTGTAAAAAGCGTGCATGTAAGCGAAGGTGGAACGGTTAAAAAAGGTCAGCTTCTTTACGAGATAGACTCAAAAGAGATAGATAGTGCAAAGGCACAAGTCGAGCTTGGAATCTCACAAGCAAAGCTCTCTTTGCAGATGTACCAAAATCAGCATCAAAATGTGCTCTTAAACTTGGAGCGACACAAAAGATTGTATAAAAAAGATATGGTTTCAAAGTTTGATGTAGAGAATTTAGAGTTAGCAAGTAAAAATCTCGAAACGATGGTTCTTATCTCAAAAAAACAGATAGGCCAAGCAAAAGCAAGACTTCAAGAGGTGCTAAATCAGTATAAGTATCTAAGAATTGTATCGCCAAATGACGGTGTTGTTATACAAAAAAATATAAAAGTAGGAGAGATGGCGATGCCAGGAATGCCTGCAATCGTACTATCAGACTTGAGTAACTTAAAAATATCAACTGAGATATCAGAGAGCAATCTAAACATCATAAAGATTGGCGATGAAGTAGAGTTTGAGATACCATCTTTGAAGCTAAAAGGAACAGGCAAGATAAATTCCATAATCCCAAGCTCAAATCCTCTAACGCATACCTTTAGAATTAAAGTTAGCTTTGATTCTAAAGGCAAGAGTGTTTTTCCTGGCATGTACGCAACGGTAAAGATAAGATGAAAAAAGCCTATGAGGTAAAAAATGTTGCAGGATATCTTGCAAAAACATTTTTACACCACCCTCTAACACCTTTTTTAGCACTGTTTATCCTCGTTATCGGATACATATCTTTGGTAATTACCCCAAGAGAGGAAGACCCTCAAATAGCTATAAGCGGAGGCACAATCATAGTTGCACTTCCTGGGGCTACTCCTGATGAGATTGAGAGAGTTATAGTGAAGCCTCTTAAGAGAAAGATAAGAGAGATTCAAGGGGTTGAGCATATACACGGAATTGCTAAAGAGGATGTTGGTATCGTCAATGTTATGTATTATATAGGAGAAGACAAAGAGTCTTCAAACTTAAAGCTATATGATAAGGTTATGCAAAATATGGATCAGATGCCAAAAGGAGCGATGCAACCACTTGTTATGCCTTTTGATATAGATATAGATATCCCAATCCTAACAATGGCGTTTTATTTAAAGCAGGGCAGTACTCTTGATGAGGTGGGACTGCATAAAAAAGTAGATGATATAAGAAGCAGACTCTCTTTGGTGGAAAACATTGCAAAGAGCGAGATAAAAGGTGAAGCTAATGAGCAGTACAATATAGAAGTAGATTTAGGAAGGCTTTCAGAGTTTAACATATCTCTAGGGCAGGTAGCTAAAGCGCTAGAGTCCTTGATGGTAAATGTTCCAAATATAAGAAATACAACAGAAGATGGAAAGCTTGTTGTATTTGGTATAAAAAATGCACTTGAAGATGAGAGCGACCTAAAAAATCTTATAATTGCTCAGCACGGTAGCTCATCTATATATCTTAGGGATATTGCAAAAGTAAGCAAGGGCAGAGATATACAAAACCACAAGCGAGCCGAGATTACATTTAGAGAAGATGGCGAGTTTGTGGATATAAAAAACCAAGTTACGCTGAGCTTTTCTAAACTAAGAGGAACCAATGCGGTTGTTATAGCTGAAGATATCTTGGAGATTATGGATGAGATAAAAGAGGAGTTGAGCAGAGAAGGAGTAGGTTTTATAGTGACAAGAAACTATGGGACAAGGGCAGATAAAGCTGTAAATGTCCTTGTTATGAACCTTGTGTTTTCTATCATCATAATCTTCGTATTACTTATTTTTACTCTTGGCTTCAGGGAGTCTTTGATAGTTACCTTTTTAGTTCCTGCTATCTTGGCTGTAACTCTTTTCGTAGCATACTTAGGAGACCAAACCATAAACAGGATAACACTCTTTGCTCTCATACTTAGTTTGGGGCTTTTAGTTGATGCTACCATAATAGTTATAGAAAATATCCATCGACATATGCAGATGAAAGAAAATAGTGAAAAAAGTATGGATGATATAGTGATTGAAGCAACAGATGAGATAGGAGCTCCAACCAATATAGCGACGATTGCGATAATTCTTACGATGATTCCTATGGCTTTTGTGGGGCAGATGATGGGCCAGTTCATGAAGCCTATTCCTCAAAATGTTCCAGTTACTATCCTCGCTTCTTTAGTTTTGGCTTATATATTTGCTCCGTATCTAGCAAGAAGATTATTAAAAAAACCAAAGATTTCAAAGGCAAGCAGATGATAGATAAATTTGAAGGGTTTATTTACTCTATATTGGATTGCAAATTAAAGAAATTTTTAGTCTTGTTTTTAACACTATTGGCTTTTATTGGCTCGTTGTTGATGTTCCCTACGAACCTTGTTTTGGCTAAAATGCTACCAGGAAAGAGTGCTAACACATACTCAATATATGTTGATTTGCCAACTGGAAGCTCACATGTAGAGACTTCAAAAGTAACTACATGTATAGTTGATATACTTAAAAAAGAGAGTGAGATAAGAGATATAGAGATATTTTCTGGCTTAGGAGCTCCCTTGGATTATGCTGGCTTAGTTAAGGGGTCTGCTTTTAAAAAAGGAGAAAATGTAGCTGAGATAGTTGTAAATCTTACAGATTTGGACTCAAGAGATGAGAAGAGCTTCTCTATGACTCATAGACTACGCCCAGTTTTACAAGATGCTTGTAGCGGTATAAAAGAAGGAACTAGCATAAAGATGATTGAAGAGCCTGCGGGTCCTCCTACGCTTGCAGCTATTGTTATTGAGCTTTATGGTGAAGATGGAGCTGGTTTGAGAACTCTAGGAGCTAGGATAAAAGAGATATTGGAGGATACTGATGGTCTTGTAGATATTGATACACTTGAAGATGATGTTTATGAGAAGTTTGAACTTGATATCGACAAAAAGAAGATTATTCGTTCAGGTCTTAGCATAAAGCAAGTCAATGAGATACTTTATCTAGCTTTTGAAGGTTCAGAAATAACTGTAAAAAATAGCGATGATTCTCCAGATCAAATACCTCTATTTTTAGTCCTATCGAAGGAGAGTAAGACTTTGAAAACATTTAGTAAAACCTCGCTAGAGAGGAAACTTGCATCTTTAAAACTTGTAAATAAACAAGGATATATGGTGCCTTTAAATGAGCTTGTAAGTGTAAGATTGACAACATCAAAACCAGCAATAATGTCAAAAAATCTTCAAAGAGTACTAGTGATAGTTGCTGAAACCGATATGGTTTCTCAGGTATATCCACTACTAGATGCAAGAAGCAAGATAAAAGAGAAGCTTGGGGCTGATTTTGAAATAACAAGTGGCTCGCTTTTTGATTTGAACTTTGTTGATAGAAAAACTAAAGCAGAGTATAGCTTGGTCTGGGATGGAGAGATGAAAGTGAGCATGGATACTTTTAGGGACCTTGGCGCTGCTTTTATCACTGCTCTTGTTGTTATATTTTTACTTATGGTTATCTACTATAAGAGTTTTGCTCTAAGTGGAATCGTGCTTTTAGGAAGCTTCCTTTCTATTATAGGCGTGATTGTAGGGCATTGGATTATAGATATGTTTACTCAAGAGACATTTTTCTTAACTGCTACATCTTTGATAGGATTTATAGCTTTGATGGGAATAAGCTCAAGAAATTCTCTTTTGCTTATTGATTTTACAGTATCTTTGATAAAAGATAAGGGCATGAATAAAAGGCGAGCTATAGCTAACTCAACAGCAACTCGTGCAAAACCAATTTTCTTGACAGCAGTTACTATCTTACTAGCATCCTCTATGCTTGTAGTTGACCCTATCTTTGGTGGCTTGGGGGTTGCTTTGATATTTGGTACTGTGGCAGCTGTGATAGTATCTTTGGTTTTTATACCAGTCCTCATGGACAACACTAAGGCGATAAAAGAGATATAGGGAGACTTCTACTCTCTATATCTGAATAACAATAGTTTTCTAATCGAAAATATCTTCATTT
>CAYOWG010000037.1:0-10143 GCA_964407605.1 uncultured Sulfurospirillum sp.
AGAGAAAAACGATGAGCCAGAAGAGATAGAAGAACCTGAAGAGAAGATTGATGATGATGAACCATTGGATTTTGAAGATGAATTAGAGTCGATTTTAGATAGTGATGATATTGATGAAGTGAAGCAATTATTAGAGGATGATAATAGTGATGAATTAGGGCTTGAAGAGCTAGACGATAAAAATGATAGTGAAGATTTTTCTTTGAATGATTTAAAAGATAAGAAAGAAGAAAAACCTGAAGAAGTAGCTCAAGATGAAAAAGTTAAAGAAGATTTTTCTTTAGATGGCTTAGAGGACGATACAGAAGAAGAGCTTGATGACATAGAGGAAGAAGAGAAAATTGAAGAGGAACCCGAGGTTGTAGAGGATATTTCTTGTGATCAAGAAGAGAACTTGGAGCGCGTTATATCTTCACTAGACGACTTAGACGAAAGCGTTCTTTTAGAAGCATTTGGAAAAGAAGCACTACCTCGTGATATTAGTAGTGAAGTTGTAGATGAAAAAGTGGAATTTAAGAAAGATATAGAGGAAAAAGTAAGCCAAAGCGTTAGGGAAGCACTAGAAGAGATTTCTATCAAAGAGGCACTAAAGGGTATGAGGGTAAATGTATCTGTGACATTTGAAGAGGATAAAAAGTGACCAAAGGCGCAATGCTGATTATATCAGGACCTAGTGGTTCTGGTAAGAGTTCTTTGATATCTGAGATGCTTAAAGAGATAGAAGATATCCACTTTTCTATCTCAACAACAACGAGAGAAAAAAGAGATGGCGAGACCAAGGGTGTTGATTATTATTATACGACAAAAGAAGAGTTTGAAAAAGATATATCAGAGGGTCTTTTTTTGGAGTGGGCAAAAGTCCATGGTAACTACTATGGCACATCGCTAAAGCCAATTTTGAAAGCTTTCAAAAACAATAAACTAGTAGTTTTTGATATAGATGTCCAAGGACATAAGATAGTTAGAGAGAAGTTTGGAGATAGCATAACTTCTGTTTTTATAACTACACCAAACCAAGAAGAGCTAAAACAAAGACTGACTACTAGAGGCATAGACTCGCAAGAAGTGATAGAAAAACGCATAAATAATGCAGTCTCAGAGATAACAAGAGTCAGAGAGTATAACTACATCTTAATCAATGATGATTTTGAAAAAACATTGAAAAAACTGATAGCTATTGCAGTATCTTCGAGGTGTAGAGTAAAAGCAGTTGATACTGATGAGTTTATCAGTTCGTGGGTAAATTAAGAAAAGAATGGTATAATTTTACAAAAGAAAATAAATTTTCAAGGAGATAGTATGGGCGTTCCTAGTATGCCAGAACTACTAATCATTTTAGCAATCGTTGTATTGCTTTTTGGAGCAAAAAAGATTCCAGATCTTGCAAAAGGTATTGGTAAGGGTATCAAAAACTTTAGAGGCGAGATGAAAGAAGATGAAGCAGCAGCTGAAAATAAGGCTGATGAAAAGATAGAGAAACAAGAAGAGACTACTGCATCTACTGCTAGGGTAGAAGAGACTAAAAAAGTTTAGTCGGATACGAGATTGAAAAACCGTGTCATAGAAGTTATAAAAAACGAGCTCCAGTGTGAGTTTGTTTTAGAAAAACCAAAAGATTTTTCTTTTGGTCACTACGCGACACCTATAGCATTTTCTCTTGCAAAAGAGCTTAGAAAATCCCCGATAGCTATCGCTGATGACTTATGCAAAAAATTTGAAAATAGCACTATATTTAAAGAAGTTACTTCCGTAAAGGGGTATATCAACTTTAAGCTTAGTGAAGAGTTTTTGGATGAGTATGTGTCATGGGCTCTAAACCATGAAAAAGATTTTGCAAAGTCTGAAAAAAACCAGTCTATACTGCTAGAGTATGTAAGTGCAAATCCTACAGGACCTTTACATGTAGGGCATGCTAGAGGTGCAGTTCTTGGAGATTCACTTTACCGCATAGGAACTCACCTAGGATATAAAATCACTACCGAGTACTATGTCAATGACGCAGGAAGTCAGATAAGTATGCTTGGACTCTCTATCTATCTTTCTGGAAGAGAAAGCATCTTAGGCGTAGAAGTGTCATGGCCCCAAGAGTTTTATCGTGGAGAGTATATAGCAGATTTAGCAATTTCTGCAAAAGAAGAGTTAGGCTTAGATGTTTTTAAAGATGAGAGTAGTATAGAAAAGCTCTCTATCTGGGGAAAAGATAAGATGATAGCTCTAATCAAGTCAAACTTAGCCGATATCGGCATAGAGTTTGAGCAATTTGTAAGCGAAAAATCTTTATATAGCAAATGGGATGAGAGTTTTAAAAAGCTCCAAGACTCTGATAAAACTTATCAAGAGGGCGGTAAAACTTGGATTCGCTCGACTGATTTAAACGATGAAAAAGATAGAGTTATTATCCGCGAAGATGGAAGACCAACTTATCTTGCTGGCGATATTATCTATCACGACAACAAATACCAAAGAGAGTATGACCACTACATAAACATCTGGGGAGCAGACCATCATGGTTATATCTCAAGAGTAAAAGCAGCTATCAATTTTCTTGGTTATGATGAAAAAAAGCTTGAAGTGATCCTAACTCAGATGGTTGCACTTCTTAAGGGTGGTGAGCCTTACAAGATGAGCAAGAGAGCTGGTAATTTTATCTTGATGAGTGATGTTGTGAGAGATATTGGAAGTGATGCTCTTAGGTTTGTATTTTTAAGCAAAAAGAGCGATACTCACTTGGAGTTTGATGTAGATATGTTCAAGCAAGAAGATAGCTCAAACCCAGTTTTTTATATCAACTATGCACATGCTAGGATAAACCAAGTATTTAAAAAGAGCGGTAAAACACTTGAAGATATCAAAGGTGTTAAGCTAGAAAACCTAAACGATGATGCGGCAAATCTACTTTATAGTGCACTTCTGTTGCCAGAAGTACTAGAAGATGCCTTTGAGTCACGACAACTTCAAAAGATAACAGAGTATCTTAAAACTCTCTCATCAAGCCTACATAAGTTTTACAATGAAAACAGAGTAGTAGGTGAAAAAGATGAAGAGAAGTTTTTAAAACTGTTTGCTATGGTTGGAGTAAGCCTAAGAGTAGGATTAAGCCTCATAGGCATAAAAGCCAAAGAGAAGATGTAGCGAATGCTATGATAACAACCAACAAGAAGCACTTAAAGGCAGATAATAAGTCATTGGAAAATACTAAGGATAAAAAGCGTAAATTTGAGCTTTTTACTAAGAAAGCAAGTTGAATTTATGGTAAAAATTTACTTATAAATATCGATTTGTCTTTTAGTTGAATTTCTAAATTAGAAGCTTCACTCTCCCTTTAGTGCCATCTCTCTTATCTTTTTCATCTCTTCGTTTCGTTCACCTAAAAATTCTTCTATGTTGTATCTTGAGCGATACTCTGGGGTCATGAGGTGAACTAGCATGTCTCCTAAGTCTATAACTATCCATTCGTTTTCATCTTCTACATGTAGAAAAGTTTCGCCGTCTAGTCCTTTTTTGAGGTCAACCAACAAAGATGAACCGTGTCTTTCGCCTAGTGTTGTTGCTATGATGACTTGTTCTACGAAGTAGTCTTGGTCTTTCATGTCAAACACTTGTATATTTTCTGCTTTTTTTGAGTCTAAAATACTAACTATATTGTCTATTCTACTTTCCATTTTGTTCCTTGTAAAATTCTATAACTTCATCTGCTATTTTGTGTGGTAAAAAAGATTTGCTCATATTTGAGCGAAGTTTTGAAGAGCTTATTTTAGCACTAATTTGCAATTTTTTCAACTCTTTTGATAAAACTATCTCATCTCTTGTTGCGATTACAAATTCAACCATATTTTTTAGCTCGCTATAGCGATGCCAACTCTCCAAGGTAAGCAGGTTATCGGCTCCGATGATGAGATAGATTTTTTTTAAATCGTATTTATTTTTCAGATACTCTATCGTTTCTATGCTTGCAACTGCTCTTTTTTGTTTTATCTCAAAATCCACTATCTCAACTTCCTTACATGTAAAGACTTTTTTCAACCACTCTAGGCGAGTCTCACAAGAAGCAAAAAACTCTTTTTTAAAAGGATTTAGAAAGGTTGGAACTATAAAAAGCTTATCTACATGCAGGGATTTTAAAGCTTCATCTACAATCGCTTGATGTCCTATGTGTGGAGGGTCAAAACTTCCTCCAAAAAATGCAACTTTCATTAAAGCTTTCCTTATTTCAATTTAGGTAAAATTATACCATTATAATACAAGAAGGGTTTATCAATGGCACTAAAAGTAGCGATTAACGGTTTTGGACGAATAGGAAGATGTGTAGCAAGAATTATAGATAAGAGAGATGATGTTGAGCTAGTATGTGTAAATGACACGGCTGTAAGAGATATGACTGAGCAGCTTTTAAAGTTTGATAGTGTTCATGGGGTATTTGATGGAGATGTAAAAACTCTTGAAGATGGTTATATGCAAATCGGAAAGTCAAAAGTTAAGATGTTTTCAACTAGAGATGCGAGTGAGCTTAACTTTGCAGACTATGGTGTTGAAGCTGTTTTGGAGTGTACTGGTGCATACTTGACTCAAGAAAAAGCACAAGTTTTTATAAACCAAGGTGCAAAAAGAGTCATCATGTCTGCTCCAGCCAAAGACGATACTCCTACTTTTGTCCTTGGGGTCAATGAAAACAAGTATGCAGGACAAGCGATAGTCTCAAATGCAAGTTGTACTACAAACTGTTTGGGTCCTGTAGCAAAAGTTTTGGACGATGCTTTTGGGATTGATAAGGGACTTATGACAACTATCCACGCATACACTAATGATCAAAATATACTCGATGTAAAACATGCAAAAGATCTGCGTCGCTCAAGAGCAGCAGCGGTCAATATGATACCAACAACAACAGGAGCAGCAAAGGCGATAGGGCTAGTTTTACCACAACTAAAAGGTAGGCTTCACGGACAAAGCGTAAGAGTTCCAACTCCAAATGTATCTATGGTTGATTTGAATGTTTTAGTAAAAAAAGATACTTCAGTCGAAGAGATAAACGCACTACTCAAAGAGAAGGCAAGTGGCGAGTTAAAAGGAATCTTGGAAGTTGATGAGCAGTATAGAGTCTCTCAAGATTTTGTAAGTTGCCCTATAAGCTCTATCGTAGCAGCGGATTTGACGCAGGTGATTGATGGCAATATGGTAAAGATTATGGCTTGGTATGACAACGAGTGGGGATACTCTGTGAGGCTTATAGATATGGCTCTACATGTAAGCAAGGAAGCGTAAATATGATTCGCTCTATTAGAGATATAGATATTGCAGACAAGAGAGTATTTATCCGCTGTGATTTCAATGTTCCTTTGGATGAGTTTTTAAATATAACAGACGATAGACGAATCCGTTCAGCCATACAAACTATAAGATATTGTTTGGATAATGGATGTTCAATCGTAGTAGCTAGTCATCTGGGTCGCCCTAAAGGTGCGTATGAAGAGAAGTATTCGCTTGACCCAGTTTTTAAAAGATTTGCTCGCATACTTAACTGCGATGTAAAATTTGCTAGTGATGTTGTAGGACATGATGCCAAAGAGAAAGTAGCTTCGCTTAAAAAAGGGGAAGTTCTTCTTTTGGAAAATCTTAGATTTGAAAAAGGCGAGACTAAAAACTGTGATAAGTTAGCAAAAGAGTTAGCAAGCTTTGCTGATGTTTATATCAATGATGCTTTTGGTGTTTGTCATCGTACTCACTCTTCTGTTGAAGCGATAACTAGGCTTTTTGATGAGTCAGCATCTGCGGCTGGATTTTTGCTTCAAAAAGAGGTGGAGTTTTCAAAAGAATTGCTAAAATCACCAGCTCGCCCATTTGTGGCAGTAGTTGGTGGTAGTAAGGTTAGTGGTAAACTACAAGCTCTTATAAATCTACTTCCTCGTATAGATAAGCTCATCATTGGTGGCGGTATGGCTTTTACATTTTTAAAGGCTCAAGGGCACGATATCGGAAACTCTTTAGTGGAAGATGATTTGATTCCTGAGGCTTTAAAAGTCATAGACGAAGCTAAAAGACTTGGAGTTAAGTTTTACTTGCCTGTTGATGTAGTGGCTGCTCAAACTTGCTCGCAAGACTCAACTATAAAGTTTGTAACGACTCAAGAGATTCCAAAAGGCTGGATGGGGTTAGACATCGGACCAGCAAGCTCAAGGTTGTTTAGAGAGGCACTTCACGATGCTCAAACGATACTTTGGAATGGGCCTATGGGAGTTTTTGAGATAGAGAAATTTGCAAAAGGAAGCTTTAAAATATCTCATGCGATTAGCGAGGCTTATGCTACTACTGTTATAGGTGGTGGGGATACGGCTGATGTTGTTGCTAGGGCTGGTGATGCTGATGAGATGACATTTATCTCTACAGGCGGAGGGGCTAGCTTGGAGCTCATAGAGGGTAAGGAGTTGCCAGGAGTAAAGCCACTAAGCGTAAAGGATTCTGAGTGATGATAATCGCAGCAAATTTTAAAACTAATCACACAAGAAAAAGTACAAGAGAGTTTGTTTATAGGGTTGATGAGTATGCAAAAAAAATCGGCTCAAGCGTAGAAGCTCGCATCTATCCAGTTGCAACGGCTTTGGATAATTTTGAGATTGATGAGCATATAAAAGTAGGAGCTCAAAACTTTTATCCAACATGCACAGGCTCATTTACTGGGGAGATTGGTTTTGAGCAGCTTCAAGAGTTTGGAGTGGATAGCGTTCTTGTTGGGCACTCTGAACGGCGTCATGTCTTAAAAGAGGGTAGTGAACTTATAGTTGAAAAGTTTAACTTTGCAAAAGAGAAGGGCGTTGAGATACTCTATTGTGTGGGAGAGCCTAAAGAAGTTAGGGAAGCTGGGATTGATGCTGTTATGACTTATGTTTGGGAGCAGTTTAGTGGGATTGATTTGGAGTATGAGAGACTCGTAGTGGCTTATGAGCCTGTGTGGGCGATAGGAACTGGACTAACTGCAAGCCATGAAGATATAAAAGAGGTTTTAGAAAAGCTAAGAGCAAAGATAAGAAAACCACTTCTTTATGGCGGAAGTGTAAAATTAGATAATGTTAGTGAGATATTGGATATTGAAAATTGTGATGGTGTTCTTGTAGGGACGGCAAGCTGGAAGACAGAAACATTCATCGAGATGATAAAAACTGCACAAAATAAAGGAGACTAAGATATGGTAATGAAGGGCAAAAAAGGTTTGATTGTAGGGATTGCAAATAGCAAGTCGATAGCTTATGGTATAGCAAAGGCTTGTAAAAAGCAAGGTGCAGAGCTAGCTTTTACATTTTTAAACGAGTCATTAGAAAAACGAGTTCGCCCAATAGCAAGTGAGCTTGGAAGCGAAAAAGTCTATGAGCTTGATGTGAACAATCCTGAGCATTTAAGTGAGCTTACTAAGTCACTAGAAAAGGACTTTGGAAAGATTGACTTTGTTGTGCACTCTGTTGCGTTTGCTCCAAGAGAAGCTTTAAAGGGCGGCTTAATTGATACAACAAGGGCAGATTTTGATGTAGCACTTGGGACTTCTGTTTACTCTTTGATTTCACTTAGTGCTGCATGTATGCCTGTGCTAAATGATGGGGGTTCTATATTGACTTTGAGTTATCTTGGAGGTCCTAAGTTTATACCTCACTACAATGTAATGGGAGTTGCAAAAGCAGCACTTGAATCTTCAGTTCGTTATCTTGCAGTTGATTGTGGCAAGCGAAATATCCGCGTAAATGCCATAAGTGCAGGACCTATCAAAACTCTTTCAGCTTCAGGAATTGGCGACTTTAGGATGATACTAAACTGGAACGAAACAAACTCTCCACTTGGTAGAAATGTAACAATTGACGAGGTAGGAAACTCTGGAATGTATCTTTTAAGTGACCTCTCATCAGCAGTAACTGGCGAAGTTCACTATGTAGATAGTGGTTACAATGCTATGGGCATGGCACTAGCAACCAAAGATGAAGAGGGAAAAACTACTCTTGCTTGGGATTTAAAAAACAGATAATGTTTAAAATAGCATTGCAGAAAATCTTATATGTAGTGTTTATGCTTTTAATTATATGCGTTATCTCTTTTGGAGCTATCCACTTAGCTCCAAACTCTTTTTTTGCTAGTGGGGAGCTCAATCCAAACATAACGGCTGAGTCAATAGAGCAGCTAAAAAAAGTATATGGCTTAGACAAGTCACTACCGCATCAGTTTATATCTTGGCTTGGAGCCGTTGTTCGTTTAGACTTTGGAATCTCATTTGCAAGTGGTCAGAGCGTACGAGACGAGATACTCTCAAGACTGCCTATAACTCTACTTCTAAACATCATTAGCCTAGTTTTGGTTCTCTCAATAGCTATGTTTTTGGGCATAAAATCAGCTATCAATCAGCAAAGCAGATTTGATAAGCTAACAAAACAATTTTCACTTATCTCTTATGCGATGCCCTCTTTTTATCTAGCACTTCTTATGATTATATTTTTTTCTGTAGAGCTTGATTGGTTTCCGATATCAGGACTTCACTCTATCGATGTCAAAGATGGTTTTGCCTACTATGTTGATTTTGCTTGGCATTTGGTTTTGCCTATATTTGTTATGGTTTTTGGTGGTGTTGGAAGTCTTACTATGTATATAAGAAGCCTTACTCTAGGTGTTTTGAAGAGCGACTATGTTTTCTTTGCTCTCTCAAGAGGAGTAAAAGGGATAAAGCTTTTTAGATACTTCATCTTGCCAAATATCTCGCCACCAATTGTCACCATTCTTGGGCTTTCTCTTCCTGCTCTTATCGGTGGGAGTGTTATACTTGAGTCTATATTTGCGATTAACGGCATGGGACTTCTCTTTTTTCAAAGTGCTCTTAGCCGTGATTATCCTGTAATCATGGGTATTCTTATAGTCTCAGCATTTTTGACACTACTTGGCAATATAATCGCAGACTTGGTTCTACTAAAACTTAATCCACATTTTAAGAGAGCAAGTTAAGAGTTTACTCTTTGTTTGACGAGTCTTTAAGGAGTTCTAATGCTTTTTTGTTTCTTGTTATTGCAGTCTTATTTTTTGTGATATTACTTTTGTTGCTAGTGATTTTTGCTCTATTTTCATCGATAGACTTTTTACTAGCTTCAATCTCTTCTCGATTTAACTCTAGGAGCTTAGAGAGCTCATCCATTCGTTTTTCATACTTTTGTGCTATGTAGTATATAGCATACATAAGGATAGCGATTATAATCCATTGTAATATTTTGACTCCTTTAGTTCATTATGCATCAATTTTAAAGATATATTCTATTTTTAGTTTTTTTTCTATTATTGCATCAGTTGAGAGTCCAGTAAAATTTATATTTTCAAACTCCTCTTTTGTGTTTGGTCGATATTTTGAAAGCTCTCTTAGCATCTTGCCTCTATAGGCTTTTGCCCAGTGACTTACTACTTTTCCATTTTTGATAAACTTGCATGTTATGTGCTTACATGTAAGCTTGTAAAACTTTTCATAAAAACCAGCTCTTAAATCTACAACTAAATCACTACCTATATAATTGTCTATCTCTTTAGTGAAGTTTTCTTTGTAAAAAAGCTCTGGCTTGAAGCCATCTATCGTTGAGCCTTGCTTGAAGCGGTAGTATGGAATCTCATCACCTGCCCCAAGGGGTCCAAAAAGATTTGAAAATATAAGAGTATTTTCAAAAATCCAGCTTTTTTTAGTATCACTTAAGGTTTCAAAGTCTAAGTAGTTGTAGGCAACGCCTGTATATCTCTGTAAGGCTTTACATGTAGAGGCTTCAAGAAGATTGAGTTTGGCTAGTTCTTTGCACTCTTGGGTATTTTTGATACCAAAAAATTTTTCTAGGTTTTTAGGGTCACAATCTTGTAAAAACAGTTCAAGCTTTTTAACTAGATTTACTCTTTTATCAAAGAGTTGGGGAAACACAAAAGATTTGCTAGAAATCTGGCTTGCGTCTGTAAATTTTGTCTTTGCTTCACTCGGCGAGAAGAGGATTTTCATCTATTTGCCTTTTGTAATTAAAGTATTTGCATATTGTAACAAAAAACCATTGACATTTGATAGCTATCTGAGATATAATTTCACCTCACAATTAGGATGCTGATGTAGCTCAGTTGGTAGAGCAGCTGCCTTGTAAGCAGCAGGTCGGTGGT
>CAYOWG010000038.1:0-10065 GCA_964407605.1 uncultured Sulfurospirillum sp.
TTAGTAAACTTGAGCTTGAAAATCCTTATGAATATTTTTTATCTTAATGGCATAGGACTTAGTGCTGGCGATGGGTTTGGAGACAATAACTTTGTAAGGTTAAACTTTGGAACAACCAAAAAAACTCTAAAAGAGGGATTAAAAAGATTTAAAAAAGCATTAGCTAAGATTAATTAAGTAGCCTATATATCTCTTGACCAAACTTATGAAGAGTTTTCTCGTCTAGCCTTACTGAGAGTCCTGAGATGCCAATCGCTCCTATAAACTCATGTTTGTTGTTGAAGTAGGCTGCTGCTAGAGATTTGAGACCAAACTCGTGTTCTTCGTTGCCTATGGCATAGCCTCTTTGTTTTATCAAATCTAACTCTTTTTGAAGTTTTTTGATGCTTGTGTTTGTGTTGCTTGTGTATTTTTTAAGTTCAATTGAGCTAAGGTCTATATCTTCAAAGGCTAGTAAAATTTTGCCAAAAGCATTGGAGTGCAAGGGGGCATGTAGCCCGATGGAATTCCTTGTTTTTAGGACTCTGTTTGATTTATCTACTTGGTTGAGATATAGGACTGATTTATTGTCTAGCACACCTATATATGAGGCTTCGTTTGTGAGGTAAAACACCTCATCAAGTATTTTGCCTGTTTTTTCGATGATTTTTTCTCTAATCTCTTTTTGGGTAGTTTTATTTAGCATATCACTTAAAACTATATTTTTTGAATGTTCTGCATACTCTATAAACCCCTCTTTTATCAGAGTTCTTATAAGTCTTGACATGGTACTTTTGTCGATGTTTAGTTTTTGACATAGCAAAGTAGCAGTCAATGTATTTTTGTTTGTCATTATCTCTTTTAAAACCACGAGACCTTTGGTAAGTGACTTGCTTTGATTCATGTTTTTACCTAAATGTTACTTATTGGTAAATTATAGCAAATTTTTTATTTCAATATGCAAGAACATAGGTAGATATTTTCTCACTATGTAAAACTTGTGAAATTCCTACCCATCTACCAGCCCTAAAATAGCTCTTAAAGAACAGATAAATTTAAAATTAATAATAAATAGTAAATTTAAAATTTATTTTTATCAAATATCTTATATGCATAAAATATCGCTAGCAATAATCCCAAACCACAAAGGAAAAGCATGACTTCATCTCTTATGGATTTGTCAAATTTGACCGCAAATGACGACTTAACACCAGTGCTAGGCGGACACTGGCCAGGAATCCAAATCTACTACCCACCTATAAAGTTCAATCCACTTGATGGCTCTTATGAAACACTAGAACAAGCTAAATTTAGATTGCAAAAACACGCTTATAAAACAAAAGCTCATACTCTTCTTTTTGACCTAGAAGATGGTTGCAGGATGAAAGATATGTCAAGAGCACTTTTAACTAGAGAATTACCGATATTTCCTGAGCGTGATTTTCAAATCGCAATTAGGATAAATCCTTTTAGAACAGAAGAGTACGAAGCAGACTTAAAGATGATAAAAGAGATTCATGAGCATATAGATGTGATTGTACTAGCAAAAGCTGGAGAGGTTTACGGAGACGCCGAGATAAGAGATTTATCCTCTTGGCTTGTCTCAATAAGCAGCGATATAACAATCCAGCCTATTATAGAGCATCCAAAATCACTTAAAATCGCAGACAAGCTTATGAGTTACTCAACTGTAAAACATGTAGTTTTTGGGATTCATGACTTTTCAAAAGCGATGGCCTATAAGATAACTCCTGAAGGTTGGATAGATGAGCTTGAAACATTTTTTAACATTCTTACTATGGAAGCAAAAATCCAAGGAAAAGGCGTTATAGGTGGTGTTGAAGTTCTTTTAACTCCTCACTCTTTGCCAGACAGCTGTATCGAGAAAAAAGATATAAGAAGATGGCTAGATTTACATGGGGATGATGCTAGCAGGCATGTTTATGCTCATGCTAAAAGAGAGACTGCTATGGGACTGACGGGAAAGCAAGTCATAACTCCAAACCATATAAATATCTGTAAAGCAGCATTCACTCCATCTCCTTTAGAGATACAAAAAGATATAGATATACTAAAAGCAGCTATAGAAGCTGAGGCACTTTTGGGTGGTGCGATTAGGTTTGAGGGGAAGATGTTGGACCCTCCTATGTTTGGTAAATCTTTGCAGAACATATTAAGAGCTAATGCACTCAATAGTCTAAAAGAGGAAGATTACAATTTTGCACTGCAGGTTTTAGGCAAAATGCCAATCGCTACGATCAAAGAAAACTGGCCATTTGGTCAAATCTAAAGGAGCTAAAATGAGTAAATTAGAAGAGTACCCACAACTAGAGATAAAAGTTCCTGATTTTTTAAATATCGGCGTCGCTTGTACATCAAAGCACCTAGGCACTCCTATAGAAAACAGAGTCGCTATGATTATCGAAGATACAAACTTAGGAACAAGCGAGATAACATATAAAGAGCTTGCAGATAGGTCGGACAGATTTTCAAACTTCTTAGGCTCAATCGGAGTTGATGTAAGAGATAGAGTTTTGATTTGTCTTAAAAACTCCCTTGCTTATCCTATATCATTTTTCGGTACTATGAAAGCAGGTGCTATTGCAGTCCCTACTTCAACCTTACTTAGTGGTTCAGAAGTAAAGTATCTAGCAACCGACTCTCAAGCAAAGGCCTTAATTTTGTCTGCTCCTATGTATGAAGGACTTTTGCCGTATCTTGAAAACTTGGACAATCTAAAGCATATCATCATCGACGGCATTGATGATATAAGCTCGATTGCAAAGCCAAAAAATATAAACATATATAACCTAAATGAAATTTTAAGTGGTTTTGAGACTTGCTCAAACTACTATAACTCAAGGTCAGGAGAGCCTGCATACTTGGTCTATACATCAGGAACTACTGGTTTTCCAAAGGGAGTTTTGCACTCTCATCGCTCACTTATAGGAAGAGAGCCTGCTAGTGAGTATTGGTTTGACTTTAAAGAGCATGACAGGATTATGCACTCTGGCAAGTTTAATTGGACTTATGTTTTAGGCTCAGCCCTTATGGACCCACTTTATCGCGGGCATACAGTCATAGCACACGAGGGTGAGAATGATGCCAATAACTGGGTAAGTCTTATCAAAAAGCACAAATGTACTATCTTTATTGGAGTTCCTACGATATATAGGCAGATTATCCAAAAAACAGACTCTACTATAGAGGATTGCCCATCTTTGCGTCACTGCATGAGTGCGGGAGAGCATCTCTCTAGCGAGATGGTAACTCTATGGCAAGAGAGATTTAAGCAAGATATCTATGAGGCAATCGGTATGAGTGAGTTTTCTTACTATATATCTCACTCAAAGTTTAGACCAATTCGTCCAGGATCTGCTGGATTTGTTCAGCCAGGACACAATGTAAAACTGCTTAACCCTGATACTCTTGAAGAGGTTGGAGTTGAAGAAGAGGGTATGATTTGTATAGGCGAAGATGACCCAGGGTTGTTTTTGGAGTATTGGAATCTTGAAGAAGATACAGCAAAAGCTAGACACAACGGTTACTTTTTTACGGGCGATTATGCAAAAAGAGATAAAGATGGATATATCTGGTTTATAGGACGAAAAGATGATATCATCAATACTTTTGGATTTCGCGTAAGTCCTCATGAGATTGAGAGGGTTATAAAAACTCATCCAAAAGTTGCAGATTGTGTTGCGTTTGGTATGAATATCGATGCTTATAAGACACTTGTTGCGATTGCCGTTATCGCAAAAGGAGAGATTAATAAAGAGGAAGAAGCGGATATACTGAAGTTTGGGCAGGCAAATCTAGCCAAGTATAAAGCTCCAAAAATTATATATGTCGTCAAAGACTACCCAAAGACAAAAAATGGAAAAGTTCTAAGAAAAGACCTTATAAAACTACTATCAAAGGCAGACGTGAAGCCAGTTAAGAGCGAAAAAGAGGAAGTATATAGAGCAAGGCGTTCGATGCTTTTTGTACCTGCTTATAACGACAAGCATATAGAGAAATCAAGAACTCTTTTAGCAGACGCAGTCATCTTTGACCTTGAGGGCATATTAAAAGAGCAAAAAGAGCCAGCAAGAGAAGCCTTAGCTAAGCAGTTTGAGAAAAGTAGTGATTTTGGCTCAAGTGAAAAAATCCTTAGGATGAGTAGGCTTGGCACGAAAGATATAAAAAAAGATATAGAACTTGCAAAAACTCTTGATATAAATGCTTTGATGTTCTCGACGATAGAGAATGCTAGTGATATTATGCAAGCAGAAGAGATTTTGGACTCCATTGACTCAAAATTGGAGTTGATGATAATCATAGACTCGCCTCTAGGTGTTCTCAATATCCAAGAGATTTGTGCAGCTGGGACGAGTTTGAGGCTTGTGATGATAGGCTCAAACACTTTAGCTCAAAGACTTCAAATCAGTCTTAAAAATAACTCAAAAGCAGTTTATAACTATATGAGTCAAATCTTACTAGCAGCTCGTGCTTATGGTAAGATAGTCATAGATGGTCCTCACTACAACATAACGGATGAGTTTTCATGTGAGGCTAGCTCAAAAGATGCTTATGCACTAGGTTGTGATGGAAAAGCGATACTTCATCCGATTCAGCTTGAGTATGTAAATGATATATTTACTCCTAAAAAAGCTGAAGTTGAAGCGGCTAAAGAGATGATAATCGCTTACGAAAAGGCTCAGAAAAATGGTCATGAAGTTATACTGTTCGAAAATGAGCT
Source organism: uncultured Sulfurospirillum sp. (assembly GCA_964407605.1). Classification (GTDB taxonomy): domain Bacteria; phylum Campylobacterota; class Campylobacteria; order Campylobacterales; family Sulfurospirillaceae; genus Sulfurospirillum_A. The sequence goes on from CAYOWG010000038.1 coordinate 4,721, forward strand.
AGTAGATAAAGCCCGCATAGAGTGGGCTGGAAGAGTTATAACTCTATATGATAGATATAGAGAAATCGGTCAAAGTCTATTTTAGGAGATGAGTATGAGTAAGATAAATAGAGGTAATTATTTTGAGGATTTTAGTATAGGGCAGAAGATAGCTCATCCACTTCCAAGGACGATTACTGATGGCGATGTATCTTTTTATATCGCTTTGACTGGCAGTAGGTTTGCCTTGCACTCTAGTGATGTGTTGGCAAAAGAGATGGGTTATGAGAAAAGGCCACTTGATGATATGCTTTCATTTCATCTGACTTTTGCTAAGTCGGTTCAAGATATCTCTTTAAATGCTATTGCGAATCTAGGCTATGCAGAAGTGAGCTTTAAAAATCCTCTATTTGTTGGGGATACGGTATCGCTTAAGACGGAGATAATAGGACTAAAAGAGAACTCAAATGGTAAAAGCGGGGTGGTTTTCGTTCATTCTATTGGGTATAATCAAGACGGCGATGAGGTCTTAAATCTAAAAAGATGGGTGATGGTTCATAAAAAAGAGAAGGGAGTCATGAGTGGCATAAACTCTGTTCCAACTCTTAAAAAATCAACGCCTATTTTGAGTGAGATAAGTGTGCCAAAGCTTTTGCATGTAGATACTATATCAACTGGTGGCGAGTTCTTTTACGAAGACTACGAAGTAGGAGAGAGGCTAAACCACCCTGAGGGCATTACGGTAGATGATAGCGACCATACTTTAGCTACAAAACTCTATCAAAATAACGCAAAGGTGCATTTTGATGATTTTATGATGAAGAGTACTCCGATGGGAGAGAGGCTGATGTATGGTGGGCATGTAATCTCGATAGCAAGAAGCATCTCTTTTAACGGACTTCAAAATGCGATGTGGATATACGCCATAAACTCAGGAACTCACGCAAATCCAACTTATGCGGGAGATACGATTTATGCATATACGGAAATTTTAGAGAAGATAGAGCATGAGAGAAAAGACTTAGGTTTGCTTAGAGTAAGAACTGTAGCTTTAAAAAATATGAGACCTCAAGATGTAGAGAGTCCAAAAGGCGAAGATGGAAAGTACCTCAAAAATGTTGTGCTTGATTTAGATTATACAATTATTATACCAACAAAAAATGGTAATAGCGGGACTAGCTGCTTTTAGCTTGCTAAAAGATGCCTGTACCCAAAAACAAATAAAAAAAGGAATAAAATGACACACCCAAATGAAGAACTGTTTGAATCAGGAAAGAGTCTGCCGATTATACCGAGTTGCGAGCATTTTGCTGGTAGTGAAAAGTTGATGCTTAAAGCTTTAGAGTTCCAAAAAAAACTAGGACCAGTTTTTGATATCACTTGTGATTGTGAAGATGGAGCCCAAGTAGGACAAGAAGAAGAGCATGCAAAGATGATAGTTAGAGTTATAAGCTCTGAAGCAAATGTTCACAGCATGGCTGGAGTTAGGATACACGACTACTCAAACCCAAACTGGAAGCAAGATGTAGATATCCTAGTCCCTGCCATTGGCGAAAAGCTGGCTTATATAACTCTGCCAAAGTGTACGAGTTATGCAGATGTAAAAGAGCAGATAGAGTATATACAAGAGACTTGTAAAAACTCAGATATCACAAGAGAGATACCAATCCATATCCTCATAGAGACTCATGGGGCACTAAGAGATGTTCACGAGATAGCGACTCTCCCTTGGCTTCAGGTTTTAGATTTTGGTCTTATGGACTTTGTTTCAGGCTACCAAGGAGCAATCCCTGCTAGTAACATGAGAAGCCCGGGGCAGTTTGAGCATAGACTTCTTAGTCGTGCAAAAGCAGAAGTGACTCAAGCAGCTCTTTCAAACAATGTAATCCCCTGCCACAATGTAACACTAGACCTAAAAAACCAATACCAAACATACTCAGATGCCCTAAGAGCAAAAAACGAGTTCGGTTTTCTAAGAATGTGGAGCATATATCCAACACAAATCTCAGCCATAGTGGATGCCATGAAACCAGATTTCAACGAGCTAGAGACTGCTCAAGAAATCCTCATAGCAGCCCAAGACGCATCATGGGGACCAATCCAGTACGAGGGAGAGCTTCATGATAGAGCGACTTACAGATACTTCTGGGAGCTAGTCCAAAGAGCTCACTTTAGCGGCTCAAAGCTAAAAGAAGAGACAAATAAGAGATTTTTTCAATAAAAACTCTCATCTACATGTAGAGTCTTGTGCTCTACATGTAGCTAGCCTTCTTCTTTTTTACCCTTTTGAACCATCTTTTTTAGCTCTTCCATCTCTTTTAGTAGTTTATCGAGCTTATTGCTATCTTCATGATTCTCTTTCTTCATATTCTCATCTTGCATCTTTTGCATCTCGCCTATAATAACTGCAACAAAAAGATTTAAAAACACAAAAGCAGCGATGATGATAAAACTCACAAAATACGCCCAAGACCAAGGATAAACTTCCATAGTCTCATACATAACATCAGTCCAATCCTCAAAAGTAAAGACTCTAAAAAGTGTTAACATCGCCACTAAAAAGTTATCCCAAAGACCTGAAGGTATATCTGCAAAGATAAAACTCCCAACAACTGCATAGATATAAAATATAATAAAAAGAAGTATTACAATATCAATGATTGAAGGAATAGCTCTCATAAGCATATCAAGGATTGATTTTAGCTCAGGTCTAGCCGTAAAGAGTCTAAGAATCCTAAAAATCCTTAAAAGTCTAGCGATAGCAGCAAATGAGCTATTTTCAAGTGGTATTAGAGTGACAGAAACTATGAAAAAATCAAAAAGATTCCACTTGTTCTTAAAAAAGTTTACAAGCTTATCTTCAGCAACCATCTTAATGATAATCTCGATAACAAAATAAGTAGTAACTATATAGTCAAGCACAAAAAGTATGTTTCCATAAGGCTGAGCTGCCTCTTTGAGCGTAGTAAAACCAAGCACGCAGGCATAAAAGATGATGATTGCGGTCGTGAGATTAGAAAACCATCTGGAATCTCTTACTTTTTTTAACTTCAAGACGAAACTATTGATAGTCATATGTCCTGCTCAACTACTTCTTGGAACTTTGAAAAATAGCTATTTTTCAAAGCTTCAAGATTTGCACTTATATCATTACATCTAAAGCCCGTTTCTTCAACTTGACCGATTTTAACCACACTCAAACCAAGCTTCTTAGCCATATCTTCAAATATAATTTCATCCTTAACTTCAACAATAGCACGAGAAAAACTCTCAGAAAATATATCTTTTTTATCAGCCAACTCAACACTACATGTAACGCCCTTTCCGCTAACAGCACTCATCTTCGCAAGGGCTATGGCTATACCACCTACATTGACATCTTTTGCAGCACTTACGACTCCTGCTTTGTTTGTTTCTATGATAAGCTCCCACAAAGCCAACTCTTTATCATAATCTATACTTGGCAGTTTTCCTTCTACTTTATCAAACAGCTCTTTCATATAAAGGCTTCCACCAAATTCACTTTTTGTCTCACCCGCAAGATATAGCGAAGCTCCGACTTTTTGAAAAGAGCTTGGAAGAACTTTTGAAGCATCTTCGTTTAGTCCAACCATCACGATTGTAGGTGTTGGATATACCCCTACTCCATTTGTTTCGTTATAAAGCGATACATTGCCACTAACTACTGGTGTATTTAGCTTCAAACAAGCCTCTTTAATGCCATAGCAACCCTGTGCAAACTGCCACATAACCTCAGGGTTTTCTGGGTTTCCGTAGTTTAGGCAGTCTGTGATAGAGAGTGGTCTAGCTCCACTCATAGCCACATTTCGTCCGCTCTCCATAACTGCGGCTGCTGCTCCACCTTTTGGGTCTATATAGTTGTATCTTGGATTACAATCACTACTCATAGCTAAAGCTTTTCCGTTCTCTTTGACACGAATACAACTCGCATCAAGACTTCCTGGGGCTTTTATAGTGTTTGTCTGTACCATTGAGTCATACTGCTCAAAAATCCAAGACTTATCAGCCACTTCAACTGAGCTAAAAAGCTTTTCAAATGCCTCTTGGTTTTCTATTTTTCCTAGAGTATCTATACATGTAGATGAGATTTTATCAAGATAATCTGGTCTTTTTACTGGTCTATCATATATAGGTGCTTCCTCTCCAACAGGTAAAACTGGGATATCCGCGACTCTCTCACCGTGCCAAAAAAGCTCCATATTGCCAGTATCTGTAACCTCGCCGATGACTTCTGCGTCCAAGTCCCATCTCTTGAAAATCTCTATAACTTTATCTTCATAGCCTTTTTTAGCACAAATCAGCATTCTCTCTTGTGATTCACTTAGCATAAACTCAAGCGGTAACATCTCTTTTTCACGAGCAGGAACTCTATCAAGATGCATAATCATACCACTGCCGCTTCGTCCAGCCATCTCAAATGAGCTTGAAGTAAGTCCCGCAGCTCCCATATCTTGGATACCGACTATATAATCTTGCTTAAACAGTTCTAAACAAGCCTCAAGAAGAAGCTTTTCAGTAAATGGATCTCCAACTTGAACCGTAGGTCTAAGTGATTTGTTCTCTTCAGTAAAACTATCACTCGCCATAACAGCTCCACCAAGCCCATCTCGCCCTGTCTTACTTCCCACATAAACAACAGGATTGCCGATGCCTTCAGCCTTAGCATAAAAAATCTCATCAGTTTTTACAAGCCCAAGCGTAAAGGCATTGACAAGTATATTGCCGTTATAACTCTCATCAAAACTCGTCTCACCCCCGATAGTAGGAACACCCATGCAGTTACCATAATCCCCAATCCCAGCAACCACACCACGAACCAAGTATCTTTGGTGTTTTGATATATCATCATCATGGGTTATATTTCCAAAACGAAGTGCATTCATGTTTGCTACTGGTCTTGCTCCCATAGTAAACACATCTCTCAGTATCCCGCCAACTCCTGTAGCAGCTCCTTGGTAAGGCTCTATAGAACTAGGGTGATTATGACTCTCCATCTTAAAAACAGCAGCCATGCCATCGCCTATATCTATAACTCCAGCATTCTCGCCAGGACCTTGGATAACCCATGGGGCTTCTGTTGGAAAACCATTTAGATACTTTTTACTTGACTTATAAGAGCAGTGCTCGCTCCACATTGATGAAAAAATGCCAAGTTCAAGCATATTTGGCTCACGACCCATGATCTTTAGTATATTTTCATACTCATCTGCTGTAATCTTATGTTTTTTTAAAACTTCTTGTAAGTTTTCCATATTTGGGTATAGTCCTGCTGTTTAGATTTTATTATCTTATTAAAAAATTGCTAAATATCTAGTTAAATTAATTAAGTGTTTAGTCCCAAAATC
>CAYOWG010000039.1:0-9950 GCA_964407605.1 uncultured Sulfurospirillum sp.
TTAATTATTATAAATGTTGGAGCTATAAAAAGAGCAAACATGGTGCCAATAGCAAGCATTACTTTAGTTTTAAGGTGGAGATTGTTTATAGACAAAATATTCAGTCGCTGTAGTTTTTTAAAGAGCAAAAATCTATCCCTACCAATAGTGTAAGACTAACTATACTAACATAGCACTTAATTATAGGTAAATCATGTCCTGTAGTCCGCATTTATCTTGACATATTCGTAACTTAAATCACAACCATAAGATGTATAGCTTGCACTTCCTACATTTAAGTTGCATGTAATTCTGTATGACACTTTTTTCATAACTTTTAACGCTCTTTGTTCAGTTTCTTCGCTAAAACTTGGGTTCTCTTTTGAGTAGACTATCACATCGTCATAAGATATAACTAGTTCCTCTTCTTTACATGTAACCCCACTAGCCCCTATGGTTGAAGCTATCCTTCCCCAGTTTGGGTCTTCTCCAAAGAGGGCGGTTTTTACTAGAAGTGAGTTACTTAAAGCTCTACTTGCTTTTTTTGCTTCTTCTTCGTTTAGCGCATTTTTGACTTCAAAGGCTACAACTTTATTTGAACCTTCCCCATCTCTAAGAACCTCAAGTGCAAGGTGCTTTGTCAAGCGATTTAAAGCTTCTCTAAAAGCATCTTTGTTATATGCCTTGCTTTTGCCAGAGGAGAGTAACATGACGGTGTCATTGGTAGATGTATCGCCATCTACGCTTATGGTGTTAAAAGACTGTTCTGTTGCAACTTGCAATAGTTCGTCCATATCACTTTTTGGTATATCTGCATCTGTTAAGACAAAGCAAAGCATAGTTGCCATAGATGGGTTTATCATACCAGCACCTTTACAGATAGCTGCTATATGAAAGTGATTTCCATCTTCAAGCTCAACCCTAAAACATATCTCTTTTTTAAAAGCATCAGTTGTCATGATGGCTGTTGCTGTATCGTTTGAGCTAAGTGCCTCAAAATCAAACTTATCAAAAGCAGAGCATATTTTTTCTTTATTGAGTCTATATCCGATAACTCCAGTTGAGCTCATAATAGGGTTTTTTATACTAGGAAGTTTCTCTTTTAGTTTGTCCAAAATATCCTCAATGTCCTCAAGTCCCTTTTTGCCCGTCATTGCATTTGCATTTTTTGAGTTTAGAAGAAGAAAGTTTGTCTTAAAATCTTTTTTGTAGTTTAAAAAATGACAAATCGGAGCCGCTCTAAATCTGTTTTTGGTAAAAACCGCTGAAACTTCTAAAAGCTCATCACTTCTTATAAATCCCAAGTCATTTTTACCGTCAGATTTCATACCAGAACTAACGCCACAGCAGTAAAAACCCTCTACATTTTCAAGACCATTTTTAAGTGAAAACATATCAAACATATTTTAACTCTTCTGGTTTATGTTTTTTTCTAATTATTCTTTTTGTAGCCCTTATACTCTCAGCAGTCCCTATAACAAGCAGTTTTGAGCCAGTTCCAACCAAAACATCACCTCTTGGCATAGGGTAGAAGATATTATTCATATCTCTTATGCCTACTATACTTACATTGGTTATGTTTCTAAGTCTTGCCTCTTTTAGCTTTTTAAATCTCATCCAGGAGTGGTCAGGAACTCTAATTTCTTCCATATCGATTGGGGCATCTTTTCTGTAAAGTAGAGTTTCAAGCATGTTTTCCATATCTGGTCTTATGCTCATGGATCTTAGTCTCTCAGCCATAAGTTTTGTGGCACTTATGACTCTGTTTGCTCCTAGCTTTTTTAGTTTTACCATATCACTATCATTTGAGGCACTAGCTATGATATAGTATGGTCGTTTTCGTTTTATCTCTTTTTCATAGAGTCTAGTAGATGTTATTTGAGCGATATTATCAGCACTACTTTCACCAAGAGAGATAAGACCTTTTGCGCTTGAGAGAAATGACTTTTGAAGAGCGATTTCTGAGTGGGGGTCCTCTTTTATAAAGAATGGATACTTGTGCTCCGCTGCTATTTTTGCTATGTCATTTCTTGGATCAATGACTACAAAAGGTATATGATTTTCACGAAACTGCTTTGATAGTTCTATGGTTATATCATTGTGATGACAGATAACGAAGTGGTTTTTTAGTCTAGCGATTCTGTATAGCATTTGTCGCTCCTTGATTGTATTGACAAGATTGCCTTTATTTAGAACTTCAACCAATATACCAATAGACATTGAAAAAACTCCAAAACCTAAGATGATAAGAGTGATTGTAAATATTCTTCCTGCAGGCGAGATAGGAGAAATCTCTCCAAATCCAACAGTAGTGAAGGTAATACCTGCTTGATACACCGCATCAAGGAGAGTAAAACCATCTATGATGACATAGCCAAGAGTTCCGACCATAATCATAAAAACTACGAGTATAAGAGGAAGTCGAAATGGCTTTAGTTGTTGGTATAGTTGGGTATTGAGGTCTATATGAGGACGAGGCTTTATGTGCCAATTTAAAAGCTTCTTTAACTTTTTTATCTTACTGTCCCCTTTTCAAGAAACAAGTTCCTTGAAAATTCCTCGCTACTGTTGCACGAAACAGAAGTTTCTGTAATTTCATTTTACTCTCCCCTTTTTGCTGAACAAGTCCAGCAAAAATTCCTCGCTACTGTTGCACGAAGTAGAAACTTCTGTAATTTCATTTTATCGCTCTCCCTTTTGGATTTTAAGGCTAAGAGTTCTTTTTCATTGTTCTTAGTGTTGAAGCTGCAACTCTGATTTTTCTTGTTGTTCCGTCTTCTAGGGTAACCCTTACTGTTCTTAGGTTTGGAAGAAATCTTCTTTTTGTTCTGTTTTTAGCGTGGCTTACATTGTTTCCGCTCATAGGACCTTTGCCCGTTATGGCACATTTTCTTGACATAATTAATTTCCTTAAATTTATAAATTCATAATCGCAGAGTATAGCACATATTTTATAAATGTTTTATGAAAGTAAGGTTACAATACTTTTATGTTAACAAATAAAACAATAAATAACTACATATCATCAATACCAGCAGTTCCTCAAGTTGTAAAAAGATGCTCTAAGGCACTTGAGGATGGTGATATGTTGATTGCTGCTGATATCGCGAGCGAGGACAGGGCCTTAGTTGCTTATCTTCGCGGTATCGTCAATAAGCCAATTTTTGGTTTTAGAGATGAGATAAAAGATATTAGACAGGTTTTTGGCATATTGGGTATAAAAAGGGCAAAGCAACTTTTGTACGGCTACTATGTTTTATTGATTTTACCAAAAAAATGGGAAGTTTTTGATTTTGATAGTGGAAAATTTCAAGAGTTTCAAGCAAGACTTATTTTTAATTGGGGAAAAATTGTAAAGTTTTTAGAGAGTGACAAAGATGAAATAGCAGTAGCTATAAGTATTCTTCCTGCTTCTTTTATAGTTTGTGAGATGCTTTTTAGAGATATAAACAGCACGGTAAAAATACTAAGAAATATAAAAGGGCTAAGTTACGAAACCATACTTTATAAGATGACAGACAGAACTTTTTTTGATATTTTATCTGTTGTAGCAAAAAAATGGGATTTTTCAGATGAAATTGTAGAATTGATTTCAAAGATAGGTAGTTCTAATAAAGATGATTTAGAGCTAACTTACCTAAGGTTATTATTGTCTTATGAGATGAGCAGACCTATGATTATCCAAAGCGAACTTAACGAGCTTTTTGATTTATCTGTTGATTTTGATGAAGAAGTTGTAAATAATTTTTATGAGTTAATGAAAAATTGAAGCCAACAATAAAGGAAAAAATAGCTTTTTTTACTCCTGTGGGATTTTTAGATGGCGAGAACGCTCAAGAGACAATATCCTCTTTTGATGTAGATTTTCTTTTAAGCACTAAGCCAGAAGGTGCATTTGTATCGCTTGATAAAGTTATATTTTTCAATAAACGAGGCATTACTTTACTTATAGAGTCTCTAATAAGGGCGCGTGAGATTAACGGAACAATAGTTGGTTTTTGTGATTATGATAGCAAAAAATACAATATGATACTAGAGATGTTTCAAGACAATCTTAACTTCTCTCTTTTCGATACAAAAGAGGTAGTATCTCTTTTTCTTGGGGATAGTGCAAAAGATGAAAAGAAAAAAAACATTCTCATTTATACAAAAAAGAGCGAGCAAAATAACCAGCTAGCAATGGAGCTTTACGAGAGGGGATACAAGCCCATAGTTGCAAAAAGTAGAGAGGAATTTTTAGAGAAAAAAGCAGAAGCACACTTCACTATAGAAAACTCTTATATGGGCAGGCTTGATAAAAGTCTAACAGTATTTATCAAAGGCAACATTGTTATATATACACTAAAAGGCTTTATAGATTCGGATATATCAAAGAAGTTTGATATTTTATATCATGAAAATTCATTAAGGGTTGGTTTTAAGCTGTTTGTATTTGATGCGAGCTCAGTATCATCTATCAATGTTCATGGTGCCAACTTTATATCCAAACTCTCAACTGCGGGAGCAGAGTATGACTGCTCAATCATAGTATGTGGATTAGATAATAGAAATATAACTAAAAATTTAGCCAATGACCTAGAAGATGCGGGCGTCTTAATTTACCCTAGTATGAAGAGTTTGTTTGATGATGAGGAGATGCTCAAAGAGGCAGACAAGAGTGGTGGAGTAGCTAGAAAACATAAAAGTATAAATAAAAAACTTATCTCGATTCTGCCTGTGATTGCAGAGTCTTCTATAAAGACAATCGAAGTACTTTCTGGATATAATACAAAGAAAAATTTTATAAAAGTACAAGAGTTAGAGTTAAAAAAAGATGTTGGATTGTTGAGCGCATCAATAGGTTTTTATGGAGCATATGAGGGTATTTTGATTTTGTCTTTAGAGAAGGGTATTGCTAAAAAAGCGTGTAAAATACTTCTTGAAGAGGATTGTAGTGAAGAAGATATTTTGGAAGCACTTGGCGAGTTTATGCACATAGTAACAAGCAAAATCTCTCAACAATTACAAAAACAAAATATAAAAATAAACATCACAATGCCAAGAACTTTTTCAAAAGTAGAAGATGTCATACGCTCACAACAAAACAGCCGTGGAGCACAGATAAATCTACATGTAGAGGGACAAGATATGACACTATTTTTAGCAAGATAAGGGGACAAATAGGATGAAATTACAGAAGTTTCTACTTCGTGCAACAGTAGCGAGGAATTTTTCAGGGGCTTCGCTCCTGAAAAAGGGGACAGTAAAATGAAAGTAGCACCAAGTATATTATCGGCAGATTTCGGAAGGTTGGACGAAGAGATAAAGGCTATCTGTGATGGTGGCTGTGATTTTGTTCATGTAGATGTTATGGACGGGCATTTTGTACCAAATCACACTATAGGACCAGTAGTTGTAAAAGCTGTTGCAAAAGCCGCTACAAAGCCGCTAGATATTCATTTGATGGTAAAAAATAATTCTTTTTTTGTGGATCTTTTTGCTCCATTTAAGCCTGAGTATATCTCTTTTCATATCGAAGAGGAAAAGCACCCTCATAGACTTATACAGAAGATAAGAAGCTATGGCATAAAGCCAGCTATCGTGCTCAACCCTCATACTCCTCCTTTTTCAATAGAGTATCTACTTGAAGATTTAGATATGGTACTTCTTATGAGCGTAAACCCTGGTTTTGGAGGGCAGACATTTATACCCCCAGTCATCAAAAAAGCCAAGATGCTAAAATCTATGATAAAAAAGCAAGGATTAAAGACACTCATAGAGGTAGATGGTGGAGTAAATGATAAAAATGTAAAAACTCTTGAAGATGCAGGGGTTGATATAGTGGTCGCAGGAAACTATGTTTTTTCAAATACATCTTACAAAGAAGCAATAAGTAGTCTAAAATAGTGCGTATTAAAATCTGCGGTATTACCAATCTTGAAGATGCCTTAGCAGCAGTTGAAGCTAGAGCAGATGCATTAGGCTTCGTTTTTTATAAGAAATCACCTAGATATATTAGCCCCAAAGGTGCACTTTCTATCGTGAAAAAACTACCACCTTTTGTGCAGAGAGTAGGGCTGTTTGTGAACTCTACATGTAAGGAGATAAACTCTACATGTAAAGAGTCAAAGATGAGCTTAGCACAGATCCATTTTGAAGCAGATGAGAGCCTTTTTGCTGGATTGGATTTGCCGTATCTTAGAGTTATAAGGGCTACATGTAAAGAAGATATACTAAAGCACAAAGACAAATACAGGATAGTAGATGCTTTTGTAGAAAGCTATGGCGGAGAAGGAAAAAGAGTTGATATCTCTTGGTTTGACTCTGTAGATTGTTCTAAAATCATACTAGCAGGTGGGCTTAGTTGTGCCAATATTGATGAGGTAAAAGAGTTGGGTTTTTATGGGTTAGATGTTAGTAGCGGAGTTGAAATCTCTAAAGGCAAAAAAGATAAAACTAAGATAGTAGAGTTTATAAAAAGAGCAAAAAATTGAGAAGTTTTGATGCTTTTATGCAGAAGATGGCTTTAGCTCCTTGCTCATTTGATGAGTGCAGAGCAAGGTTTAAAAAGATAAGCGAACTAGAGAATTATGAGTTCGATACACTTGATGAGAGTTTGGTGAATCTAAGATTTTTAGGTATCCCTCTTGTTGAGCTAAATGGCAAGATGATAGCACTTGAAACTACTTTTTGCCCTATAGAAAATCAGAAGTTTTGCGTGGTTGATATAGAGACCAATGGAAGCAAGCCAGAAGATTCACAAATCATAGAAATTGGTGCAGTTATGGTTCAAAACGGTAAAATCATAGATAAGTTTGAAGCTTTTGTAAAAGTAGATGAGATTCCAAACAATATAGTAAGGCTTACAGGCATCACGCTTAAGGACACTAGAAAAGCTCCATCGCTAAAGAAAGTTTTAGAGCAGTTTCGTCTTTTTTTAAGAGATGCAGTTTTTGTTGCTCATAATGTCAATTTTGATTATGGATTTATCTCTACTTCTATGGAAAATGCTGGCTTTGGACCACTTCTAAACAGAAAGATATGCAGTATAGATTTAGCAAAAAAGACTATCACAGCAGAGAGATATGGCTTAAGTTATCTCACAAAAGAGCTGGGCATTGTGATGGAGCGGAGACACCGTGCATATAGTGATGCTGACGCAGCCAATAGTATATTTCAAAAAAGTTTAGCAAATCTACCAGATTCTGTAATCAGCACAGAGGATTTAGTACAGTTTGCAAACCCAAATCCTAGAAAGAGAAAAAAGAAAGACTAGAGATATCTATCTTTAAACTCTACATAGCTCTTTGCGGATTTATAGAGAGAGCTAACTTCTTCATCGCTTAGAGTTCGCACAAGTTTAGCAGGACTTCCTACTATGAGCGAACGAGGAGGGAATTTTTTGCCTTTGGTCACAAGTGAATTTGCCCCCACAATAGACTCTTTTCCTATAACAGCACCATCAAGTATAGTAGCACTCATACCAATCAAACAAGCATCTTGAACCTCGCAACCATGAAGCATAACTCTATGACCAACAGTAACATCATCCCCGATAACAGTAGGATTGCCATCACTTCTATCTTTTTTTGTGGAGTGAGTTACATGAATCATACTTAAGTCTTGTATGTTTGTTCGCTTGCCTATCTTGATATAATGCACATCACCTCTAATAACACAGCCAAACCAGACAGAGCTATCAGCTCCAATCTCAACTTCGCCTATGATATCACAACTATGAGCCACGAAAATACTACTTCCTATAATAGGAGTTTTACCCTCAAATGATGTCATCAACTCTCTTTAAAAAGTTTTCTCGCCAAGTTTTCAGCTTTACTTGAAGTGGTATCTTTTTTCATGGTTTTATATATCTTGTTCATATACTCCTCTAAGATAACATGGTTGTTTATTGCTTTATCTTTGCCTCTTTGGACTTGCACATACTCGCCGTCATTTCTCAAGTTCCAGCTTAGAGTATTGTCCGTGATTTGGAGTTGTAGCATCTCAAAAAGCTTCTCTTGCAGTGACTTTTCATATATAGGAGTCATAAGCTCTAGTCTTCTCTCAAGGTTTCTTGGCATACAATCCGCACTAGATATAAACAGCGTTGGAGTTGAGTTTTTAAAGTAAAATACTCTTGAGTGCTCAAGATACTTCCCTATGATACTTTTAACTCTTATGTTTTCACTTAGACCCTCTATATTGGGACGCAAACAACATATCCCTCTAACTATAAGGTCGATTCTAGTACCAGCTTTTGAAGCATTATATAGTGTTTTTATGACATCAGTATCGACTAGGGAGTTCATCTTTAATATGATATGGCCATCTTTACCCATCTTTGCTTCAGCGTTGATAAGCGAGATGATTTTAGGCTTTATCTGAGTTGGTGACATCTTTAAATCTGTAAGCTTTCTGTTCTTTGAAAAACCAGAGAGTATATGAAAAAATGAAGTCGAATCTTTCGCAAAACTGTCTCTGCATGTAAGAAGGCTAACATCAGTATATATCTTTGCCGTCGCAGCGTTGTAGTTGCCAGTCCCAAAGTGCATATAAAACTTTATCTCACCATCTTCTTGGCGTATGACTTGCGTCACTTTTGCATGTATCTTAAAGCCAGTAATCCCATAAATCACATGAGCCCCAGCTTGCTCTAGTGCCCTTGCCCAATGCAAGTTGTTCTCTTCGTCAAACCTAGCTTTTAACTCTACCATGACTGTAACTTGCTTGCCGTCATTTGCAGCATCTATCAAAGCTTGTATGATTTGTGAGTTCTTCTCTACTCGATAAAGTGTAGTCCGCATAGAGACAACATTAGGGTCTTTTGAAGCCTCTTTTAGTAGTCTTGTTACAACATCAAAACTCTCATAAGGGTGAAGCAGTAGGGCATCTTGCTTTGAGATGATTTTGAAAATTGACTCATTTTTACTAAAAGGCGGCAACACTTTTGGGCTATAAGGCTGAAGTGTCAAGTGCGAAAAGTTTTTATTGCCTATGATTTGCCATAATGCTCCAAGATTTAGAGGAATATTGTACTCATATATATCTTTTGCAAAAATCTGCATATGAGAGTTGAGGAATTTCATCAAATCTTCATCAGCATTCTCTTCTATCTCAAGCCTCACAAATGCCCCACGACGACGCAGTTTTAAGCCCTGCTCCATAATCATCATGAAATCATCAGCTTCCTCTTCTTCTATGACTATATCGGCATTTCTTGTAATTCTAAAAGCAGCAGAAGATACGAGTTTGTACCCAGGAAACATCTCTTTTGCATGTCGTTTAACTATGCTCTCTATTGGCACATAGATATTTTTAGAGACCTGAAAAAAGCGAGGCAGAACTCTTGGGATTCTTATCATGCCATACTTGTAGTTAGTTGAGCCTTCCTCTTCTTGAAGTTTTACAGCCAGTGAAAATCCAAGGTTATTTAGATGAGGAAAAGGATGAGTAGCATTGACAGCGATGGGAACAGATATTGGTAATATGTTGGAGAAAAAGTAGTCATCAGCTGATTTTTTATGTTCTTTGCCAAGCTTATTGTAGTCAGATATAAAAAGATTTTCAGTCTCAAGTTGATGAACAATATCTTTATAGCTCCCCTCAAGAGTCTCTTTCTCTTTTGAGAGGTATCTTCTTATCTCTCTGAGTTGGTCTAGCGGAGTTATCTTATCATGCCCTGTTACTATAACACCAGCTGCAAATAGCTGTTTTAATCCAGCAACTCTTATCATATAAAATTCGTCAAGATTAGTAGCATAAATAGCTAAGAATTTTAGTCGCTCTAGTAAGGGAAGCTCTTTTTTTGTTGATTCGTTTAGCACTCTTGAGTTAAATCTCAACCAAGATAGCTCTCTATTTATAAAGTTTTTTGGGTCATTTATACTAGACAATAAAGTATCCTTTATGATTTTCTTCTTATTTTATCATAAAAAAAATTACAGACTGGTTAAAGTTAAAGTTTTCTTAACCTTGCTATATCATCTCTTAGT
>CAYOWG010000040.1:0-9887 GCA_964407605.1 uncultured Sulfurospirillum sp.
TAATCTTATCATAATTTTGCCATTTCCCATAGTGACTCAGAGAGAGTAGGGTGGGCAAAAACCATGTTTGATAAATCTTTTGTTGTGAGTTTTGCGTTGATGGCTATTAGTATCTGATGGATATGCTCTGTTGTGTCATTTCCTAGCATCACGCCACCCAATATCACGCCACTCTCTTTGTCACAAAGTAGTTTTATAAAGCCACTATCATCACCTTTTATCTTCGCTTTCGCACTTGATTTATAGAAGTGTTTTATAGTCCTGTATTCTCTATTTTCGGCTTTCAGCATTTTTTCATTCTTTCCAACAGAAGCTACTTGGGGCTGACAAAATGTAACAAAAGGGATAACGGTTAGTGGTTTACATGTAGAGCTATGAGTGATATTCCTAGCCACTACACTTGCCTCATTGTAGGCACTATGAGCAAGAGCTGGAGTTGTAAGAACATCACCAATAGCATATATGTTAGGGTTGTTAGTTTGTAGATTTTCATTTGTGATTACAAAGCCTCTATCGGTAGATACCTCTGCTTTTTCAAGATTTAACTCACTTGTGTTAGAAGATCGCCCAATCGATACCAAGATGGTTTCGTAGCTTTTTTCAACTTCACCTTTTTTAGTCTGCATAGTTATGCTTACACTATCACTATTTTTCTTAAACTCAGTTACATTTGTATCGACACTTATAGAGATACCTTTTTTCTCCAGCTCTCTTTTAAGTCCTTTCGCCACATCTATATCTTCTGCAGGAACTATTTGGGGTGTGAACTCTGCTATATCTACTTTAGTTCCAATTGAATTGAAAAAAGTAGCAAATTCGCAGCCGATAGCTCCACCACCAACTATGAGCATTGAGCTTGGAATTTTCTCTAATTCAAAGACTTCTTTGCTAGAGATTATCTGCTTACCATCGAGTGCTAAAAGAGGATGAGGTCTATGAACTGAGCCACTAGCTATTACAAATTTATCGCTATATATCATCTCGTCATTCACTTTTATACTATCTTTACTTGCAAAAGACGCGGTACCAAAAATAGTTACTACGTTTGCTTTTTTTAGCTTGGCATTTATGCCTGACCTTAGTTGCTCTATGAGCTCAGATTTTTTATTTTTAAGAGTCATTATGTCCAAGCTTAGGTTTTTCGTGCTTACTCCACAGCTTTGCATATACTCTTTTTTAGATATATAGACGGCACTCTCAAGATAATGCTTAGCAGGAACGCAACCTTCATTTAGACAAGTTCCACCTATTTGCTTTTCACTTTTTTCTATGATAGCTACGCTTTTGCCTTCTTTTGCCAAAAGCGAAGCACACTCATACCCAGCAGGACCAGCCCCAATAACCACTACATCATATCTCATTTTCTCTCCTCAAAGTACTCATGTGCCATATATGAGCTTCTTGTATATGGCGAGCTTTTTACAAACTCAAACCCCATTTGCAAAGCCAACTTTCCATACTCTTCAAACTTTTTAGGCTTTATATACTCTTTTACTTCCTCGTGAGCTCTGCTAGGAGCTAGATACTGACCCATAGTAAGTAAGGTACAATCTACATCAAGTAAGTCTTGTAAAGATGACTTAAGCTCGTCCTCGTTCTCTCCAAGACCAAGCATAAATGCACTTTTTGTTTTTAGCTTAGGATTTGCATTTTTTAGAGACTTTAGAACTTCTAAAGATTTTTTATAGTTTGCACCTTTTCTAACTTTATAGAGTCTAGGAACCGTTTCCATGTTGTGCCCAACAACTTCAGCACCAGAGTTTGCTACTGCTTTTATCGCTTTTTCATTATACTTTAAATCAGGTATCAAAAGTTCCACAGTTATACTCTCGTCTAGCTCTTTTATCGCTTTGACGCATTTTACAAACTGTTCTGCTCCGCCATCTCTCAAATCATCTCTAGTAACGCTTGTTATTACAACATGCTTTAAGCCAAGAGCCGTAACAGCGTCAGCTACCTTTTTAGGCTCATTCTCATCAATACCGCTTGGCATGCCAGTATCAACGCTACAATAAGTGCAAGCCCTTGTACATGTAGAGCCTAAAATCATAAAAGTGGCAAGTTTTTTAGAGAAACATTCGCTTATATTGGGACACATAGCCTCTTGACAAACGGTATGGATACCTATTTTCTTTAGAGAGATTTCAACATCTTTTTTCTCTTTAAAAAAAACCTTTTTTAGAAGCCAGTCAGGTTTTCTTGTTTGGGTCACTTATTCTGCCATATATCTACAACTTCCATACAAAACTTTGTTCGTTTTTTTAGTCCTCTAGCAAGCCAATCTTCAAGTATGCCCCAGTTAAATACACCTTTTTTTATATATGTTTTACTAGCATAACATCCAGCAGTTATATTGCCATACTTATGTGCAAGCTTAAAATGCTCAATGGCTTTATCGAGGTCAACTTCTACACCATTGCCATTTAGGTACATCTTGCCAAGTATATGGCTTGCATTATATACTTTATCTTTTTCTAGCGCCATCTCAAGCAGTATTTTTGCTTTAGCATAGTTGCTGTTTTTGTATGCAATCATGCCATTTCTAAAGTTATTTGCATTGAGCGTAATACTAAAAAAAAGCAGTATGATTAAGGTGTGTTTTAGCATATTTGGTATCCTTGTAGTCTGTATCTAATTCTTATGATAGCAAAAAAGTTTTTAAAAAACTATTTTTTAATGCTTCTTTGGTCTCTTTTTCTTCTATAATTACTCCAAACTCCTCTAGCGAATACCCACTAAAGCTTCTATTATCTTTTTTTAGAGGTATTGAGCCGTGCTGAAGTAGCATCTTTTTTGTCCTTCTTTGAGCATTTCCACCTAGTTTTTTGCCTTGACATATAATATCATAAGGCTCAAACCCTACTTGACAAAACTCATTTTTACTTAAGTCTAGGCTTGTATCTTTTGCATACTCTACATGTAGCCCCAAGTTTTTATAAAAATGCAGTAAAAAACTACAAAGATACTCATAACTCTCTTTTACGCTTTTGCTTCCAAGAGCTTTTGTTGGCATAGTTATAGAGTAAGACAAGTCAAAACCATGAAGCAAAACTCCGCCACCTGTTAGTCTTTTCGTCCAGTTACTCCCAAGCTTTTCTCTATCTCGAATATCTTCTATATCTTGTGAGCGACCTATACTAAAAGAGTTTTTCTCCCAAGTATAGAGCCTAAAAGTAGGCTCCTTTGCTTCGAGTAGAGATTTATCAAGTTCCATATTTTCTTTTGGACTAAGAGTAGGGGAGTCGATAAATCTCCAGTTATTCAAGCTACTTTTGCCATCTTATGTTAAGACTTCTTGCAGCTTTCGTCTCATCTGGTCTGCTTATAGGAAGAGTCTTTGGATACTCTTTAAAAGCTTTGGGGCCTGATTTTGCTAGCTCTATCGCATCACACATTTTCTTGCAAAAATAGTCAATAGTATCTATATTTTCCGTTTCAGTTGGCTCTATCATGATAGACTCTTTGACGATAAGCGGAAAGTAAACGGTTGGAGCGTGAAGACCAAAATCTATAAGATATTTTGCTATATCCATAGCCTTTACGCCATGCTCTTTTCTCAAATCCTCAGCAGAAAAAACACACTCATGCATACAAAGAACATCCCCATAAGGAGCTTTTATATGATTTTTTAATTTTGCCAAGATATAGTTTGCATTTAAAACAGCTTTTTTACTTGTATTTATCATGCCTTCTTTTCCAAGAGTTTGCATATAGACCAAGGCTCTTACAAGCACAAGATAGTTCCCAAAAAATGGAGATATTTTGCCTATGCAATTTTTTGCAGGAGTAGCAATAAAGTAGCCCTTCTCTTCACTAAACCCCACTTGCAAGTCAGGCAAAAACTCTCTAAGCTTAGCACCAACCCCAACAGGACCAGCACCCGGTCCTCCGCCACCATGAGGAGTGGCAAATGTCTTATGAAGATTGAGATGAATCACATCAAATCCTATATCGCCAGGACGAAGAACACCCATGATAGCGTTCATATTTGCCCCATCATAATACATCAAAGCATCATAAGAGTGAGCTATATCACATATCTCTTTGATAGCAGGATTAAAAAGCCCAAGAGTATTTGGCACAGTCATCATAACTGCCGCTACTTCATCGCTCATCACTTCTTTAAAAGACTCTAAATCCATAGAGCCATTTTTATTTGACTTTACTGTTATAACATCATAATCAACCATAGCAGCAGTTGCGGGGTTTGTGCCGTGAGAAGAGTCAGGAACGATAACATAACGCTTATGGTTTCCTTTTTTCTTGTGATATGCTCCTATCATCATAACTCCAAGCATCTCACCATGAGCTCCTGCTTGTGGAGTCAGAGTAAATGCTTCCATGCCAGTTATCTCACAAAGACTTTTTTCTAGCGTTAGTAAAGAAGAAAGAGCCCCTTGGATCAGGTGTGTTTGGTTATTTGTGATGTGATGAGGATGAAGATTTGCAAACCCAGCAAGCCCACTAACTCTCTCTTGTACTTTTGGGTTGTATTTCATCGTACAAGAGCCAAGTGGATAGAAGTTTGCATCAATAGAAAAGTTTTTGTTAGATAGTCTTGTGAAGTGGCGAACTACATCAAACTCACTTACTTCAGGTAGTTCTGCTTTTTTGCTTCTTAGTAGTTTACTTTCAAGTTTTGGAGCATTCTCTACACTCTGTTTTGGGATATTGATTCCCTTTCTGCCTATATGCGATTTTTCAAATATGGTAGAACTCATACTATCTCCTTTACACAAGCCACAAACTTATCCATCTGAGCCTTTGTTCTTTTTTCAGTTGCACTCACTAAGACTCTGTTTTCAAAGTTCTTATAAAGAGTATCTAACTTTAATCCCGCAAAAAAGTTTCTCTTTTCCATCTTCTCTATAAAATCGCTTGAACTTATAGGAAGCTCTATAACAAACTCATTGAAAGTCGGATTTTGATTGTATATGCTCACTCCTTCAATCTTTTCTAGCTTATCTCTAAGGTAGTTCGCATTGTTGTAATTTTGATTTGAAAGCTTTACAAATCCCTCTTTGCCAAGAAGTGCCATAAAAATAGTCCCACGAAGAGCCATAAGGTTTTGGTTTGAGCAGATGTTTGAAGTCGCTTTATCACGGCGGATATGTTGTTCTCTTGCTTGAAGAGTCAAAACATACGAACGCCTACCCTTATCATCATCTGTGATACCAACTATCCTACCAGGAAGATTTCTTATATACTTCTGCTTACAAGCAAGAATCCCAAACGAAGGACCACCAAAGCCAAGATAGTTGCCTAGGCTCTGACCATCGCCACAATATATATCAGCATCCATCTCTCCAGCACTTTTCAAAATACCAAGAGCGATAGGATAAGAGCTCATAATAGCCAAAGCCTTAACGCCGTGAAGTGCTTCTATGATCTCACTATAATCTTCAATTGAGCCAAAAAAGTTAGGATTTTGAAATATATACCCAGCAACACCCTCATCAATCATCCCCAAGATAGTCTTTTTATCAGCCCCATCTCCCTTTACATGTAGAAGTATAACTTCAAGGTCATGATAAGCAAGATAGGTCTTTAAAATCTTGATATAGATAGGATTTACGCCACTATCGACTATGATTTTTTTTCTTTTTTTGCCGATACGAACAGCCATCAAAGCAGCCTCAGCCATAGCGGTCCCTCCATCATACATAGAAGCGTTTGTCGCCTCCATGCCAGTAAGCTCACAAATCATACTTTGGTACTCATAAAGTGATTGGAGTGTTCCTTGAGAAGCCTCTGCTTGGTAGGGAGTGTATGCGGTGTAGAACTCTGAACGAGTTGAGAGTGCATCAACGGCGGTTGGTATGATATGATCATAGTATCCACCGCCCAAAAAGCTTACTTTTGAAACATCATTTTGATTTGAGAGTTTGCTAAAGTTATCAAAAACTTCAAACTCGCTAAGCCCCTCAGGTAAGTCAAAACTCTTTGCTCTAAAGCTTTGCGGGATTGCATCAAAGAGATTTGACTCCTCTTTTATGCCGATGACATCCAGCATCTTTTGTACATCTTGCTTTGTATGTGGAGTATATGGCATTATAGAGTCTCTGTATAAGCTTTATAAGCAGCTTCATCCATAAGAGTGTCAAACTCACTCGCATCGCTTACTTTTAGCTTGTATATCCAAGTAGTCTCAGCCGCTTCGTTTAGAAGCTCAGGAGTATCTTCAAGCTCTTCATTTACCTCGATAACCTCGCCTCCAACAGGAGTATATACATCACTTGCTGCTTTTACTGATTCTATAAAAGCTATGCTGTCGTCTTTAGCTATCTTGGCTCCAATCTCAGGAAGCTCTACAAAAGTGATGTCGCCTAGTTGCTCAACTGCGTAAGCTGAGAGTCCTATGCTTGCTGTGTGTCCGTCTAGGATTGCCCATTCGTGTTCTGTGCTGTATTTTTTCATCTTTTTTCCTTGTTGTGTTTTTCTTTAGTTAGAAGCTACTTCTATTAGGTTGTCGAGGACAAGCATCTTTTTCTTTGAAAAAGCAGCCAGTCTTGCTCCTTCTATTTTTTACTATAAAACGGCAATTTTTCTAAAGTAATCGCTATGTTTTTTCTGCCAGTGTTTAGCTCTAGTGGTAACTCTTTGTTAAAAAGCTTTGTATCAACAGAGCCTAAGCCTATGCCTGAACCTATGGAAGGCGAAAAAGTTCCACTTGTTACGACTCCTATCTTTTGCTTATTTTGCCAGATTTCCATGCCTGCTCTTGGGGCTCTTTTTGAGTTAGTTTTAAAGGGGATAGATTTTCTTGGAGCTCCCTCTGCTTTTTGTTTTAGAAGTGCCTCTTTTCCTGTGAAGTGCTTGTCGTACTTTACGAAAAACCCGATACTAGCTTCTATCGGAGTTGTTTTCTCGTCTAACTCTTGCCCATAAAGACTATATCCCATCTCAAGACGAAGAACATCTCTAGCCCCAAGCCCAGCAGGAACCGCACCTCTTTCTACTAACTTGTCCCAAAGTTTTGGTGCTATATCGTTATCGACATAAAGCTCATATCCAAGCTCTCCTGTATATCCAGTTCGGCTTATAAACGCAAAACTATTCATGATGTCAGTCTCAGCAAAACTAAAAAACTCAAGCTCGTCCAAATCAAATGCTATAAACTCTTGAAGTATCTCTTTGGCTTTTGGTCCTTGTATGTCAATCTTTGAAGTTTTCTGTGATACATCCGTAAAAGTACCACTATGAAGTTGAGCATCTATGGTCTTAAAGTCTATCTCAATCCTTGAGGCATTAACAACAAACATAAGCTGCTCTTTACCAACTTTATAAACGATAAAGTCATCGATAACACCACCATCTTTGTTTAACAAAAACCCATACTTACATTTGCCAATAGGAAGCTCTAAAACATCAACGGTCATGGTGTCATTGATGCCACTAAAAAGAAGATTGCCTTCAAAGAAGAACTCTCCCATATGAGAAGTATCGAAGATAGCCGCCCCATTTCTACAAGCTTCGTGCTCTTTTAATATGCCCTCAAACTGAACAGGCATCTCCCATCCACAAAATCCGATATTTTTTGCACCTAGCTTTTTATGCCTATCAAAAAGTGCAGTTCGTTTAAGTTCTGACATATATCTCTCTTTTTTAAAATTATAGAATTAAAGAGTAGCAAAAATCATATTTATTTTTCCTAAAATAAAGGCTTATTGCTTTTCTACATGTAAAGAAGTTTCATATCTTTACATGTAGGTTTATTTAGAGCCTACTTAGCAAGATATTTCTTCACCGTAAGAGGGCTTGGATATACAAAAGTTGTCTCTCTTGTAACGATGATTTTCTCTTTGTCGTCTAGTGCGTATGCTTTTATGGTTATATCTAGAAAAGTATCCTTTTTTTCATTCGTTGAGAGGTTTTTATCTGCTTTTAAAATCACTATTTTTTTGAGTTTTTTTCCAGCTTCTAATTCAAATGGCTTAGTTGGTTTTAAGATTGAGATGCCTTCATGCATAACTTCAAAGTAGTACTTGTGGTCTTTTGAGTCTGTATTTTGAAATAGAAATATATAAGCATTTTGTATCCTATTGCCTTCATCTTTTATCGAGTAGAGTTGAGTTGTGCGATTTATGTTTAGAAGCATTTGCTCTTTTGTACTCCCCATCATAAAAAGACCGATAAGCGTGACAAATAGAGCCACACCATAAGCAACAGTTTTAAATCTTATGAATTGAGTTTTTCTACCTTTTTCTACGGCGTTTGCACTAGCCCATGTTATGAGTGAAGTTTTGCCAAGCTTCCCCATAACCTTGGTACAGGCATCAACACACTCAAGACAGTTGATGCACTCAAGCTGCATGCCTTTTCTTATATCTATATGAGTTGGACAGATAGTCACACAGGACTGACACCCTGTACACTCATCCATCTCTCCAGTGGGCTTTGTATTTATGAGATTTTTGCTTTTATCGTATATCTTACCGCCACGATTTTCGTTATATACGATTTGCATGGTTTCATCATCATACATAACTGACTGAACTCTTGCATAAGGGCATACATAGATACAGAAGTCCTCTTTTAGCAGGATAATATCATAAACTAAAAACAGAGTGATACTAAGAACAAAGCCCAAAAGAACGGTATGTTCCAAGGGATTTTGCAAGTAAGCAAAAAAGTCTGAAGGTGGTATAAAATACCACATAAAGTTCGAAGCCGCTAGAAGAGATAAAGCTATCCATATAAGCACTGCTATAACTTTTTTAAAACTATTTTTAGATGGTTTTTGCTTATTTTTGATGGTTTTTCTGATGCCCAACATCTTAGTCTCGATTAGATCTCTATAAATCACTCTAAAGATAGTCTGCGGACATGCCCAGCCACACCAAATTCGTCCACCTAGAGTAGTTACAAAAAAGACTCCTAGAAAAAGCAAGATAAGTAAAAATGGCATCAAGTAAAGCTCTTGCATATCAAAAGAGGTAAAAAATAGATGCAGTTGTAGCTTGTCAAAACTCAAAAGAAAGAACTGATTGCCGTCGATTTTGATAAACGGCAAACCTAGAGAGATGATGGTTATGATTGCATAAGTTATATACCTTTTGTTTG
The DNA here is from genome assembly GCA_964407605.1 of uncultured Sulfurospirillum sp. GTDB lineage: Bacteria > Campylobacterota > Campylobacteria > Campylobacterales > Sulfurospirillaceae > Sulfurospirillum_A. The sequence continues at coordinate 9,064 of CAYOWG010000040.1, forward strand.
AATATTCAGTACCGCAATCGCTACTACATGTAGGCATCTATATAATTCCTTTTATGAGCGAACAATCTTCTTCGGTGTTTACTATTTTTTTCATTTTTTTTATTGGTTCTTCCTTGAGAAATTCTTTTTTTGCGACGACTAGTTCTTTTAGTCCTCTTGAGTTGATATAGTCTTTTAGAGAAGTCCTGCTCACACTTAGGCTTCTTGAGATTTTACTCACAGAGCTACCAAGGCTAAGTTGCTCTATGATTTCTGCTCTGTATATGTCAAACTTTGATTTTGACATCCTGCCTTTTGGTCTTCCTTGAGAGCTTTGTGATTTTTTCAAGAGGCTGTTTTCTCTGTATTTTGAGAGTATGGTTAAAACCTATAGTGAGCTTGTTTCTTTGTCGATACAGGCGTTTATGCTATAGATATGCGTTGCGATATCTCGCTTTAGTAAGCACTCCAAAATCTTAGTCAATTCGCCCATATCGCTACTAAAGACCCATAAATCATAAATCAAAATCGTCTCTTTATCACCAAGTGACCGCAAAAAACCCTTAAACTCTTTTCTCTCTTCAAGAGTGAGTCTCTTATCAGAATTCTCTATCTTAGTTGTGTCTAGCTTGATACTATTGGTTTTTGCATACTTGATTATGGAGCTTTGTTGAGTTGGTCTTGTCGGTTTTGCTTTTTAGTTTTTTTAGTAGAGCAATGCTTCTTATTTGTCACCTTTTTATCACTTATAAAATTATATCTATATGAACGAAAAAAGTCAAGCTAATACTAGGTATTTATCGTCTAAGTTTACATGTAGATTGTTATGATATAATCATTTTCTA
>CAYOWG010000041.1:0-5881 GCA_964407605.1 uncultured Sulfurospirillum sp.
AGTAAAAATTGGATAAAATTATACAAAAATATGGGAGGATGTATTGCAACACCTGATAAATACAAGAGATTTTTCCATAGATGAGGTTGATGAGCTTTTTAAAAGAGCCCAAGAGTTTTTGGATAACAAGCCAAGAGATATTTTAAAAGACCGTATGATAATCACAATCTTTTTTGAAAACTCAACAAGAACTAGAAGCAGTTTTGAAGTAGCAGCAAAAAGACTTGGGGCGAGTGTGGTTAGCTTGGATGTTTCCAACAGCTCCTCAAGCAAAGGCGAGACACTTTTCGATACAGCCGCAAATCTCGATGCTATGGGACCTGATGCCATTGTGGTGCGACACAAAAACTCAGGAGTTCCGCATATACTCTCAAACTATGTAAACTGCCCTATCTTGAACGGTGGAGATGGACCTCACGCTCATCCAACTCAAGCACTCTTGGACCTCTTTACGATGAAGAGATATTTTAAAGACCTTCAAGGCGTAAAAGTAGCCATAGTAGGAGATATAAAAAACTCACGAGTAGCAAACTCAAACATAGAGCTTTTAGTGAGATATGGACTAGATGTTACCCTAGTAGCTCCTCCTCACTTTTTGCCTCAAACAAATCTAAAAACAAGTCATAACATAAAAGAAGTGATAGATGATGTGCAAATCCTTATGAGCCTAAGAACACAAACTGAGAGACACAAAAATCAGATATATGGTTCACTCAAAGACTATGCTAAGGACTTTTGCATCACTGAAGAGCTAGTTGGCGATAGGGATATCATCTTGCTTCACCCAGGACCCGTTCACCGCAATGTAGATATAGATGATGCGATGCTTCGAGATAGTCGTTGTAAGGTTTTAGAGCAGGTTAAAAACGGTGTAGCGATTCGTATGGCTGTATTGGAAAAGCTGATTGTTCGCTAGACTCAATGAGTATGGAAAAAAGAGAAAGCCTATCTTTTTTGCCATTGACTATGAGGGCAAAAACTGGATTTTTGAAGACGAGGGTGTGGAGTTCAAACTAGAGGATTTTCAAAACTACAAAACTACAAAAAACTACAAAAAATCAAAAATCAAAAACTATCTACATGTAAGCTTTGACGAGTACAAAAAAGCCCTAAAAAGAGTAAAAAAGGAGATAAAAAAAGGCAATACATATCTACTAAATCTTACATTCGAGACCAAACTAGAGGGAGATATAGACCTTGAGTCTATCTTTCACAATGCAAATGCCCCCTTTAAGCTACATGTAAAAGATAGATTTGCCTGTTTTTCGCCAGAGAGGTTTATAAAAATCAAAAACAACAAGATAAGCACATATCCTATGAAAGGGACGATTGAAGCAAGTATCCCTCATGCCTTAGAGAGGATTTTAGCAAATCAAAAAGAGATGAGTGAGCATACAATGGTCGTTGATTTGCTCAGAAATGACCTTGGCATAGTAGGCTCAAACATAAGAGTAGAAAAGTTTAGATACACAGACAAGATAAATGCAGGCAAAAAAGAGCTTCTCCAAGTAAGCTCAAAAATCACAGCAGATTTAGAGGCAGACTGGCATGATAATCTAGGAGATATCATACAAAAAATGCTCCCAGCAGGCTCAATTACAGGTACTCCAAAAAGAAAAACTATAGAACTTATAAAAGAGATTGAAAATTATGAAAGAGGATTTTTTACAGGAGTTTTTGGCTACTACGATGGCGAGAGTTTTGATAGTGCAGTTATGATTCGTTTTATTGAAAAAAAAGATAGTGGCTATGTCTTTAAAAGTGGTGGTGGTATAACTATCGAGAGTGATGAACTAAGTGAATATGAAGAGATGAAAGATAAGGTTTATCTGCCAAACTAGAAAGTTCAATACCTTGTACATGTAAAGCTACAACAACAAAGCAAAAGTATAAAAAATTGCAAAAAGTATTATAATTTAAAATATACTTTAAAGCCCTAAGTATATCGTAACCATTCAACACCACTAGAAAATGGTATAAAAGTTGCTTAAAAAACAATATGACAACAAAACATGAAGCTACAATAAAAATTCAAGATTCAACAACTGAACCATTAAGAGCTGGGGTTTGCTTTGAGACTATCAGAGTTGTGGATGGGGAGCTTTTGCATTTGGGCTATCATCAAAAGAGGGTTGATAGGACAAGAGGGTGTTTTGGGTTTTATGGCAAGTTTGAGCTTGAAAAGCAGGATTTTAAACTGCCTAAAAAAGGAGAGTTTAGGCTTAGGGTTGATTATGCAGACTCTTTGGTAGGCTTTACATGTAGAGAGTTTACATGTAGAGAGTTTAGGGAGTTTAGGATAGTGGAGTCTGATATAGAGTATAGATTCAAGTATGCCGATAGAGCGGAGCTTGATGCTTTGAAGAGAGATGAGAAAGAGATTATCATAGTAAAAGATGGACTTTTAAGGGACACTAGCATAGCCAATATAGCTTTACATGTAGGCGGAGTTTGGCTGACTCCACGAGTGCCTCTGCTAAAAGGGACTACAAGAGCGAGGCTTATTGATAGTGGTTTTTTGAAGTGTGAAGATTTAACGCTTATAGATTTAGAAAATGCTGAAAAGTTTGCTATAATGAACGCTTTGATAGATTTTAAAATAGTAAAAAAGGCAAGAATTGAATTGGGATTTAACAGCATTATATAAAAATGAAGATGAATTAAAGACAGATTTAGAAAAAGCAAATAAAAAAGCAATAAACTTTGAAAAGATGTATAAAAACAACTTGAAAAGCTTGAACAGCAGTGAATTTTTAGAAGCTTTAAGAGAGTATGAGTGTGTATCTGAGATACTTGCTAAGATGATGACTTATGCCTTTTTGAAGTTTGCGACTGATAGCAACAATGGACCATTTTATGCAAAATATCAAAACGAATATACAAGCGTTAGTGAATTTTTGATATTTTTCGAGCTAGAGTTTAACCGACTTACTAAATCAAAACAAAAAGAGTTTATAGATAACTCAAATGGGTATAAGTTTTATCTCTGCTCTCTTCAAGAAGAGAAACCGCATCAGCTAAGTGCAAAAGAAGAGAGGATTTTGCTAAAGAAAAGCACGACTGGTGCAAGCGCATTTTCTCGTCTTTTTGATGAGCATTTTTCTAGGCTGAAGTTTACTTATGCTGGAAAGAAAATCTCTGAAGAGGAGATACTTTCACTTCTTCATAATCCAGATAGGGAGATAAGAAAAAAGGCTTCGATAGCTTTTTCAAAGGGACTAAAACCTCATCAGGCACTCTTGGGATATATCTACAATATGATAAAAACAGATCACAAGAGTGATTGTGAGCTAAGAAACTATAGCTCGCCTGAGCAATCTCGCCACATGGATAACAAGATAAGCCAAACAAGCGTAGATGCTTTAGTGGGTGCTGCTGAGGATAGTTTTGATTTGGTTCAGGACTATTATCTTAAAAAAGCAGAACTTCTTGGGATTGCTCAACTGCATGATTATGATAGGTATGCTCCTATAGAGACCAAAGAGGAAGTTTATGATTATGAGAAGTCAAAAGAGATAATCTTAAAAGCTTTTGAGAAATTTAGCCCAAAGTTTGTTTGTATCGCAAAAAAAGCTTTTGATGAGGGCTGGATAGACGTGTTTCCAAAAGATGGAAAAAGAGGAGGGGCATTTTCTCATCCAGCGACGACTGATACTCATCCATATATACTTTTAAACCATACAAATAGAAGAAGAGATTTGTTTACTTTGGCTCACGAGCTAGGACATGCAATCCATCAGTATCTCTCTCGTGATGTGGGATATATCGGCTCCGATACGCCACTTACTACCTCTGAAACCGCGTCTGTATTTGCTGAGATGTTGGTGTTTGATTATATCAAAGAGAGGCTAGAGGATGAGCAGAAAATCTCTTTGTATGCTGGAAAGATTGAAGATATATTTGCAACCCTATATAGGCAGGTGAATTTTACGACTTTTGAGAGACGAGTACATGCTCATGATGGTGAGCTTGATTTGGCAACTTTTAACAAATACTGGCTTGAAGAGAGTAAAAAGATGTTTGGCAAGAGTATAAAGCTAAGCAAGAGTTATGAAATGTGGTGGAGTTATATCCCTCACTTTATCCACTCGCCATTTTACTGCTACTCTTACTCTTATGGACAGCTTTTGGTTTTGGCTCTTTATGGGCTTTACAAGAGCGGAAAGTGTGAGAATTTTTTAGAGATTTATACAGCATTTTTGAGTGCTGGTGGAAGCAAGAGTCCAAAAGAACTTATAGATAAGTTTGGATTTGATATAGATGATAAAGAGTTTTGGAAGATAGGTATAGAAGAGATAAGAAAACTTTTAAAGGAGTTTGACGATGTTACAAAGCGTGTTAAGTGACCCTCTTTTTTCTCATGAGATGAAGAGGCATGTAAAGAAGACCTTAGAACTTCTTTTGCAAAGTGGGACAAATTTTTCGATTTTGACAAATGTTGCTGAGGTAAGTTTTGATCCAGACTTGCCACAAGAGATAAGCTCTACTTTTAAGCCGATTACTCTATTTGTATTGGCTGGATATACTTTTGAGAGTTGTGTGGTCGATGAGTGGGGCATAAGTTTTGAAGCTGGTTTTGGAAGCGATAACTATGGCTCTTTAGTCTCAGTTCCACTTCTCTCAGTTCTCCAAGTCATGGTGGATGAAACACCAATTCTCATCAATCTAAGCGTAGAAGCAGAAAAGAAGCCAAAGCCAACATCAAAAGGGGTCAAGAGAAGCATGGAAGCACTACTCTCAAATCCCGAAAATAAAAAGTTATTTAAAAAATAGCTTATTGACCTTACATACTTATTTCTCGAAAAGTTTTAATTTCGTAGCTTTAGGGGGCTTGTAGGGGATTTATCCCTTGCCGCTATAATGGGCTTTGCTCATTATAGCGCGTAGAGTCGCTCTATACTCTTTTTTTGCTGATGATATAGTTGATTACAATATCCATAAATGCATCACTTTTTCTCTCTTTTAGGTATGCTAAGTAGAGTTTTTGAGTGATTTTCAGACCCTTTACCCTTGCATAAAAAAGCTCGCCATTTGCAACTCTCTCTGTAATCATATGCTTTGATATCATAGCAACCGTTGGAGTGCCATCTATGATAGAAGCCTTGAGTATAGTCTGCTTAACGGCGGTCGAGCTTGTAACTATGTTTCTAAGATCAAACAAAGCACAATCAACTCCTACTTTTTCAAACTCAGCTTTTATAATTTCTCTCATGTGAGACTCTTCTTCTCTACATACCCATCTAAAAGTGTTTAGATCTTCTGGCTTTACAGTTTTTGGAAGAGGGGTTTTGCTTATAAGTACTAGCTCGTCATCCATCCACTCTCTATATATAATGCCGTCCTGAAAAGAAGGAGACTCTAAAAGTGCAAGGTCGATTTTCTTGTCTAAGAGTTCTTGTACTATCCTATCAGAGTTATCTACTTTTATAAAAACTTCATTTTTTATAGCATCTTGAATCTCTGTCAAAAAATACGGTAACAGATAGTTTCCAATCATAGGAGAAGCTCCAAGCATAAAAATAAGCTCTTTGTTTATGATTTTGATAATCTCTTTTTCAGCATTTGCTATGTTTTTTTCTAATCTTGTAACTACCTTGTGAAACTGCTTGCCAGCTTTTGTAAGATTTATCCCATTTTTCTTTCTATCTACTATCTTTGTGTCAAGGTACTCTTCTAAGAGTTTTATTTGTTGAGTTACAGCAGGTTGGCTAATTCCTAGCTTTTTTGAAGCCTTTGAGAAGCTTCTCTCTTTTACTACTGTTAAAAAAGTCTCTATTTTATTAAAATCTCTTAACATTAATAAATCCTTATAATAGTTTTTTAAAATATTATAACTAATATTAATAATAATTACAAGGGATAGTTTCATTAAACTTACTAT
>CAYOWG010000041.1:5981-9387 GCA_964407605.1 uncultured Sulfurospirillum sp.
ATATGGAAAAGATACTAAAATCGTTAAACGAGTCGCAACAAGAGGCAGTTCAAACCGTAGATGGACCTATGCTTATACTAGCAGGTGCAGGGAGCGGGAAGACCAAGACCATCACTTCTAGGCTCGCCTATCTTCTTTCTCAGGGGATTCCAGCTTCGAGCATATTGACCCTTACTTTTACAAACAAAGCAGCTAGTGAAATGAGAGATAGGGCTTTAAGCCTTATAGACGATAAATCTCATCCTCCTCTTCTTTGTACATTTCACAAGTTTGGACTGCTTTTTTTGAAGTTCAATATGGAAAAACTTGGTCGTAAAAATAGTTTTGTTGTTATAGATAATGATGATAAAAAAAGAATTATAAAGAGCTTTGGTATCGATATACCAGTGGGTTTGGTTGCAAATGAGATTTCAAGGTATAAAAACTCTCTTATGAGTCCGGCTGATGCTTGGAGTAAGGCAGAACAACCAAACTATAAAAAAATAGCAAATTTGTATGAGAGATATGAGAAGTATATAGCAGATAACAATCTAGTTGATTTTGATGACTTACTTGTTTTGCCTTATAAGATTTTGGATGAAAACGAGGAGCTTTGCAAGGAGACAAGCCAGAGATATCAGTATATTATGGTAGATGAGTACCAAGATACCAATGACTTGCAGTATAGACTTATACGCAAACTTTGCTCTACTCATAGCAATATCTGTGTTGTTGGAGATGATGACCAGAGTATCTATGGCTGGCGTGGGGCGAACATAAAAAATATACTTGATTTTAAAGACGATTTTGATAACACAAAGATAATAAAATTAGAAAATAACTACCGCTCAACTACAAATATACTAAAAGCAGCCAATGAGCTTATAGAGCATAATCGCTCAAGATTAGGAAAAATACTAAGAAGCACAAAGGGCGAGGGAGAAGCCATCTCTATCATCGAGTCGCACGATGAAAAGAACGAATCAGCTATCATAGCAAAAAGGATAAGGGCGCTTATAAACAAGGGAGTAAGCCCTAGAAGCATTGCAGTTCTTTACCGTATCAATGCACTAAGTCGCTCGCTTGAAGAGGGACTAAATCGTGAAGGAATTCCTTATAGCATGGTTGGTGGAGTGAAGTTTTATGAGAGAGCTGAGATAAAAGATTTGATCTCTTACTTGCGGATAATAGCAAATCCAAATGATGATTTTTCGATAAAAAGAATCATAAACAGACCAAAAAGAGGGCTAGGAAAAGTAACGATAGATAAGATACTAAAAGGTGCCTATGAAAACCACCTCTCTATATATGGATATATCACTACAAAACAAGACGAGCTAAAATCGCTAGTTAGTAAAAAGTGTTTTAATGCTTTAGGCAAATTTATAGAGATTTTGCAAAGACTTATAGAGGTTTCCCATGAAGCAACTTACAATGTCATAGATGAGCTTGAGAGCCTATATGGAGTCAAAAAGCACTATGAGCAACTTCCAGATTCTCTTGATAGGGTTTCAAATATAGATGAGTTTTATGGACTTTTTAGGGATTTGATAAAGCAGAACCCTCAGATGAGTATAGATGAATTTTTAAACGACCTAGCACTTCAAAGTGACCAAGACAGTATAGATAGTGAGAGCATATCTATCATGAGTATCCACGCGAGCAAAGGCTTGGAATTTTCGCATCTGTTTGTCATAGGTATGGAAGAGGGCTTTTTGCCACTCGTTGGAGATGGAAGCGATATCGAAGAGGAGAGAAGGTTGGGTTATGTGGCTTTTACGAGGGCAAAAGAGGAGCTTACTTTGGGTTATTCGCATAGTAGATTTTACAAAGGAAGAAGAACAGAGCTCTCTAAAAGTAGATTTTTAACAGAGTCAGGAGTCTGTCATGGCTCCTTGGTTCTAGAGAAGACGACGGCTTATAGAAAAGGCGATTTGGTAAAGCATAAGATGTTTGGTATCGGTCGTGTTATGGAGATAAGCAAGATAAAAAGAGAGTTTAAGCTCAAGATAAACTTTTCAGGCACAAAAAGAGATATCGTCTCTTCTTTTGTAGAGAAGCTTTAGTGAATAGACTTTTTGTTGCTTCAAAACCAACAGGCATCTCTTCAAATCGCTTTTTAGGGCAGATAAAACGCAAATATGGTGAAAAAAAAGCAGGGTTTTCAGGAACTCTTGATCCGTTTGCCAAGGGAGTTTTGATTGTTGCTTTTGGGCAATACACAAAGCTGTTTCGTTTTTTTAAAAAGAAGAAAAAATCATATCGTGCCACTTTGTGGCTTGGGGCTACTAGTCCTACTTTGGATATAGAAAAAGTTGAAAAAGTGGTCGAGATGATGCCTTTTGCTCCCTCTTCTTTGGAGATTATAGAAAAGAGCATGAGTGGAGAGATTGAGTATCTTCCGCCAAAGTATTGTGCTAAAAAAGTAGATGGAAAACGAGCTTATGCACTAGCGAGGCAAAACAAAGAGTTTGAGCTCAATGCCATAAAAAGCACTATTTATGATTTTAAAATCATCCATTATATGCACCCATTTTTGACTTTTGAAATTACTATAAGCGAGGGCGGATATGTACGAAGCATGGGGCAGATTATCGCTAACAAGTTTGGATTTGAAGGTTGCTTGAGTGCTTTGGAGCGTTTGAGCGAGGGGGATTTTGTCTATGAAGATGAAAAAGAACTAAATCCGCTTGATTTTATAGATATAGAAGAAAATGAGTATTTGGGCGATATAGAAGATATAAGATTAGGTCGAAAAGTCTATAAAGAGAACTTTAAAAAGCAGACAAATGGGCTGTATAAGATAGTCCAAGATGATGAGGTGTCAGTTATGGAGATAAGTGACGAGTTAAGAGTAGCTTATATATTGAATGGAATAAAGTTATGTTAATACTATCAAGGAAGATAGGCGAGGCAGTTGTTTTAGATGAGAAGATAACTATAAGAGTTTTGGATATATCAAAGGGCGTTGTTCGTATAGGATTTGATGCCCCAGACGATATGCTCATACTTCGTGAAGAGCTTGAGATAGAGATAAAAAAAGCCAACCTTGAGGCGAAAAGCAACAAGATAGATATAGAAGCAGTAAAGAGTTTGAGTAAGAAGTTTAAGAAAAAATGACCAACAAAGCCTACGCAAAAGTCAATATCTTCTTGAAGATAGTCGGCAAAAGAGGGGATTATCACGAGATACTTTCTCGTTTTATTTTAGTAAAAGATTTGTATGATGAGATGGAGTTTAGACCAAAGAAGAGTAGCGATGAGTTTGAGCTGATAGGCGAGTTTGGTTGCGAGTTAAAACATAACACGATATATAAAGCTTACATCTCTATATGTAGAGCTGGATATGAAAAAGAGCTAAAAGAGTTTTTTACTCACAAGGCTCTACATGTAAAGAAAAACATCCCATCATTTGCAGGATTAGGCGG
>CAYOWG010000042.1:0-9281 GCA_964407605.1 uncultured Sulfurospirillum sp.
AAATATGATATTTATGTCATGTTGATAGTTTTGGTTTTGACAGTTTTTATTGACTTGATTGTTGCTGTTGGAGTTGGTATGGCACTCTCTTCCTTGCTATACTGATTATAAAATAAGACGAGTTTGCATATATGGATTTATCGGATATATTTATTCTCTAAGACATGATTAAGAGTCTTCATAAAAAAGGTCTAAATATTGTGATTGTAACAAAAAGTCAAGGAATGCATAAAAGATTTATAAAAATGGGAATTGGGTATTTGATAAAAAATGAGAATATATTTAAAAGCTCTACTGAAGCTATAAAGTACTCAAAAAAACTCCTTAAAGAGATGCAGATTACTCAGACATCTTAGGCTCTAAAAAACCCTCTTCAATAAGACGCAAAACAACTTCTCTAAAAACTGGAACCGCACTCATAGAGGCATAATAGTGATACTTTTTTTTAGGCTCTATTACCAAAACACCTATTGTAAAATCATGTTTTTCATCATTTGCAAAGCCGAAAAATGAGCTATTGTATCTATTGCCATATCCTCCTTTTTCTGCGATATTGGCAGTGCCTGTTTTGCCTCCAACTACAATCCCATCTACACTAGCTTTTGCTCCTGTGCCTTTTTGGACTGTTTTTATCAAAACTTTTTGAACTCTTTTTGCAGTCGAGATAGGTATAACCTCTTTTTCGTTTCTTCTAAAAAGAGGATATTTTTTGCCGTCCTCGCCTTGAAAATATGAAGCTATATATGGTGCTACCATTCGTCCATTGTTATTAAAAACATTGTAGGCTTTTAGCATTTGCATAAAAGTAGATGTCATGCCGTGGCCATAGCTAACCGTACCCTTGTAAATCTTTGACTTAAACTTGTGAAGAGCGGGAATTGTTCCTCTTTTTTCATAGGGCAAATCAATCTTAGTTTTTTGTTCAAATCCAAAGTCTTTTAAGCCCTGATAATATTCTATTGGGTCAAGTTTGTCTGCAATTTGCACACTTCCTACATTGCTTGATTTGACTATTACATCTTCAGCACTAAGCCAATCATTTTTTTCTGAGTCTGTTATTGTTTGTTTTCCTAGTTTGTATTTTCCACCAAATATAGGGACTAAATCATAAGGATTTATCTTTCCCTCTTTCAATAAAAGTGCAAATATAATAGTTTTCATAACAGAGCCTGGTTCATAAGCATGCTCAACTGCTGTTACATTTAAGTTCGGGTAATCACTTTTTTGTATAGAGTTAGGATCGTATCTATTGGAGCTTGCTAAAGTTAAAAGGGCTCCACTTTTTGAGTGCATCACTGCAGCAACTATCTCCTTTGCATCCAAGCTCTCTTTGTAGCTATCTAGAACATCTTCCACGATTTTTTGTAGCTTCAGGGATATAGTTATATGTATATCAAGACCATTTATTCTTCTACTTGATATGCTATGCCTGTTTAAAATTACAGTATTTGCTATATCTCTATTTCCCACTATTGTTGTGTCCTGAATAGACAAAAGTTTGTCTTCATAGTAGCGCTCTAGTCCCTTAACGCCTCTTACTTTGGTTATCCTGTCTTGCTCTATTTTATTTACATAGCCTATTATCGGAGTGAGTGTTTCTTTTACAGGATAAACTCTGCTTTCTCCGCTTTGAATTATGCTAAGTCCTCGCAAAAAAGCAAGTCCGCTTTTTGGGTCTTGATATGCTTTAAAAACTTTTAGTCTGAGTAGTTTTCTTGATAAAAACTTTAACTGCTTTGCATCTCTTGAGTTGATTTTATAGGAGAGCACTACATTTCCATTTCTTGAAAGTATTCTTTTTTTGACTCTATTTTTATCATCACCACTATATAAAGAGTAAAGATTAACAAACAAATCTAGCTTATCTGGGTCTATATTTCTAGTATCTATCTCTGATCTATACAGTTTTTTACTAGATGCTACTGTGAAATTATCATGGCTTATGATATTGCCTCTAGTTGCATAAATTTTTGTTTTGTGAGTAAGTGTTGGTAGTCGTCTGTCTATCTTCGCCCAGTAAAAAAGTGTGCCTAAAAAGATGATAAATCCAAGCGTGACTATGAAAAATAGAAAAAGAATTTTTATTTTACGGCTATTTTTTTGCTCCATATTGCGAGTATATTTAAATGCAGTTTAGAGTTGAGTTCTTGCAATCTCTCTGTATGCTTTTAGTGCTCTATTTCTTATCTCTAGCATGACTTGCATACTGCTTTGAGCTTTACCTATAGCAAGTGCAGCTTGGTGAAGATTTTTAACTTCTCCAGTAGCGATGCCAGCCATTGCCTTATCAGCTTTTATTTGCACTCGATTTACATCCCCTAAGGTTTTTTGTAGCACCTCAGAGAAGTTGCCTCCACTTGCGATTTTATTAGCATCTTGTATTTTATTTGCAACACTATTTAAATCTGCAATTTTACCTATACTATTTTGCATCTATCATTTACCTTTTCATCATATCTATGGAGCTATTTGCCATATTTTTTGCACTTTGGAATGCAGCAACATTTGCTTGGTATGCCCTTGTCGCTTCTATAAGATCTGCCATCTCAATGACTGGATTTATGTTCGGATAAGCAACATAGCCCTTGGCATTTGCATCAGGATGCGATGGCTCATACTTCAACCTAAAATCACTATCATCTCTAACAACTTTATCTACAACAACACTCATTATAGCAGGATTTGCGTTTTTTTGCCATAAAGGGTCATCAAGCGAGTTCTCATAATCTAGTAAATTGCTATTTGCTTTTATCTCAGCATTTAATGTTGCATCAAAATCAACCGCCTTAAAGACAACTTCTCTTCTTTGATAAGGACCACCTTCGCTCGTTCTTGTTGTACTTGCATTTGCTATGTTTGAACTTATGATATTCATTCTAAATCTCTGAGCTGAAAGCCCGTATCCACTTATATCAAAATTGCTTAAAAGTGACATTATACCTACCTTATCTTATGCTTTTTGATGCTTCAATCACGCTTCTAAAGATTTGACTATTTCTCTTTAGTGCTGCTGTTAGTGCTGTAAACATAACAGAGTTTTTACTAAGCTCTGTTGTTTCTATATCCAAATCAACTGTATTACCATCGTTTTTAGCCATATGTCCATCTCTTAAAAACACTGTCGGCTTAAATCTATCTATGTTTTGGTAAGAACTCATATGATTATCATCTGTTTTAGCCATCTGTAGCACTTTTGTATCACCTGTCCCGTACATCTGCTTGCTCTTGGCTATCAAAGCAGACTCAAAATCTACATCGCGAGATTTATAAAAAGGTGTATTTATATTGGCTATATTTCCAGATATCATATTTTGGCGCATAGCTCTTCCATCAAGTGCTGCATCCATTAAAACTTTTGCTTTTGTTGATGATAAAACCACTTTATACCTTTTCTTTTAATATTTAATAGAAATAAGCAAGTTTTGTTCCAAGTTTTTAAAACTATGTTTAAACAATATTTCTGTATTATAAGAAAAATCTCTACATGTAAAGAAAAATATGGCAACAGATAAAACACTTTTTATACTTTGTACTTTTTGTATATTTGTAAGCATTATATTTGCATTATCCTTACCAGTCTTTACTGTATTGTTACAAGGCTATAGTGAATGGCATTATTTTATGCGACAACTAGCCGTTGGTATGGTAGCTATATTTGTGATGTGGTTGTTGTCTCAACTAAATCCAGACAAGCATTTGGTTTGGATAGGTTTTTTTATCTTTTTTTCATGTCTCTTTTTGATGGGAACTATGCACTATCTACCAGAACATATGGTTACTTCATCAGGCGGAGCAAAGAGATGGATAAGACTCCCAGGCTTTTCATTTGCCCCAGTAGAGTTTTTTAAAGTGGGCTTTGTTTACTTTTTGGCATGGAGTTTTGCAAGAAAACTTGATGATGAGAAAAAGCCACTAAAGGAAGAATTAAAATTAATTCTACCTTATGTTGGTCTATTTATGCTTATCATATATCTCATTGCAGTTATGCAAAACGATCTTGGACAAGTGGTTATTTTAGCCCTTACTTTAGCATTTATGGCATTTTTTGCAGGAACTAGTCTTAGGCTCTTTATGATTAGTATAATGGGTGCGATTGCTATATTTGTTATTACTATTCTTACCTCAGACCATAGAATTATGCGTATAAAAACATGGTGGGCGACTATACAAGATATGGTTCTCTCCTTATTTCCTGCTAGTATTGCAACTGCTCTTAGAGTTGAAAATGCACCAGAGCCATATCAGATATCTCACTCACTAAATGCGATAAAACATGGTGGTCTTTTTGGGGAAGGACTTGGAGGAGGTCTTCTAAAGCTAGGATATCTTAGTGAGGTGCATACAGATTTTGTTTTAGCAGGTATCTCAGAAGAGCTTGGAGCATTAGGAGTCGCTGCTTTAACTCTTGTAATATTTGCTATTATCTATAGGATTTTTAAAATTTCAAGCAGAAGTAATGATAAAGTATTTTACCTTTTTTCTTTAGGGGTTGGCTTGCTGATTACATTCTCTTTTCTTATGAATGCTTTTGGTATTACTTCCATCACTCCCATAAAAGGTATAGCTGTTCCATTTATAAGCTACGGAGGAAGCTCACTTTTGGCACTCTCTTTTGCAATAGGTATGGTTCTTATGGTAAGCAAGAGAGCTAAATTGTGATTGCTATTACGGGTGGAGGAACTGGCGGTCACTTAGCAGTCGCAAACTCACTCAAGGAGGAGCTAAACTCTAGAGGCCTAAAAGCCATTTATATTGGCTCCAAAAATGGGCAAGACAGAGCTTGGTTCGAGGAAGATAAAGGATTTGAAAAAACTTATTTTTTAGACTCAAAAGGTGTTGTAAATAAAAAAGGAATCAAAAAAATCCTCACACTCAAAGAGATTTTAGCCGCAGCCTTTACATGTAGAGATATCTTTAAAGCTCACAATATTAAAGCTGTTTTTTGTGTCGGTGGATACTCAGCTGCCCCGGCATCATTGGCTTCAATATTAACAAAAACTCCACTATATATCCATGAACAAAATGCAGTCATAGGCACACTCAATAAACTACTAAAGCCATTTGCTAAAGAGTTTTTTAGCTCTTATGATAAAGACTCAAAAGTGAAAGACTACCCAGTTAGCGATATATTTTTTGCTTCAAGCCGCATAAGAAAAAAGCTAAAAACTATCATATTTTTAGGCGGCTCACAAGGGGCAAATTTTATCAATGAGCTGTGTATGAAATCAGCAGCAAAACTCCTAGAAAATAGCATAAATATCATACACCAAACAGGCGAAAAAGACTATTTTACATGTAAAGAGTATTATAAAAAAAACTCTTTACATGTAGAGTGTTTTGCGTTTAGTAAAAACATACTTGAAAGTATGAAAAAAGCAGATTTTGCAGTAAGTCGTGCAGGAGCAAGTACTCTTTGGGAGCTTAGTGCGAATGCGCTTCCAGCTCTATTTGTCCCATATCCGTACGCTACAAAAAATCACCAGTATTTTAATGCTAAGACTCTTGCCCTAAAAAATGCTGCTTTGTTGAAAACTCAAAATGAGTTAGATGATAAAATCCTATGGGAGTTATTGGAGAGTCTTGAGCTAGAAAAGATGTCTCAAGCATTAGTAGTTAGCATAAAAAAAGATGGTATCAAAAAAATAGCCACATCCATACTGAAAAACTAAGCTTTTAATATTACTGTTCTTTGAGATTTCTATATTCCTCATCCGTAAAAATCCTTGAGATTGTTACGAACTGCTTATCTTCAGCAGTCTCAAGAGAGAAAGAGTTTGAGCCTGATTTGTTGTCTTTGCAGTCTATGGTTATGTGAGAGTGCTTGAAGTATTCAAACTGTTCTGCACTTATAAAGAACTCGCATCCGCAAATCTCTCCTAGTTTTATGTTTCTACTTGGGACATAAAAATCATCTTTTTGATAACACATAGGAGCAGTGCCGTCGCAACAGCCGCCACTTTGGTTAAATACCAATTCGCCATACTCGCTTTTGAGTTTTTTGACCATATCTTTCGCTGCTTGTGTAATTGCAAGTCTTTGCGTAGTCATATTTTTCCTTTATAGCTAGCCTTACATGTAAGGCTAGCTAGCGGTTTTTCTAAAAGAATCCTAAGGCATTCTTGTCATAAGAAGTTAGGATGTTTTTAGTGTGTCTATATGCGTTTAGCATCATCATGTGAGTTTCTCTTCCGATTCCTGATTTTTTGTATCCACCAAATGATGCGTGAGAAGGGTAGAGGTGGTAGCAGTTTACCCAAACACGCCCAGCTTCTATGCCTCTGCTCATGCTGTGAAGTTGATGAGCATCTCTTGACCAAACTCCAGCACCAAGTCCGTAGATAGTGTCGTTTGCAATCTCTAGTGCTTCTGCTTCGTCTTTAAAAGTTGTTACTGCTAAGACTGGTCCAAAAATCTCTTCTTGGAAGATTCTCATCTTGTTGTGACCCTTAAATACTGTTGGTAAGATATAGTTTCCATCAGGATGAGCTGGATTGTCAAAAGCTTCTCCGCCTATCAAGCACTCTGCTCCCTCTTCTTTTCCTATCCTGATGTAGTCTAAAATCTTCTCTTGTTGATTTTTTGAGCACTGTGCTCCCATCATAGTGGTTGGGTCTAGTGGGTCACCTAGCTTTATGGCTTTGATTCTCTCTAAAGCCCTTTTCATAAACGGCTCATAGATAGACTCTTGGATGAGTGCTCTTGAAGGACAAGTGCAAACCTCGCCAGAGTTGAACGCAAACAAAACCAATCCCTCGATAGCTTTATCAAAAAATGCATCATCTTTGTCCATGATTGACTCAAAAAAGATATTTGGTGATTTTCCACCAAGCTCTAGGGTAGAAGGTATGATGTTTTCAGCAGCATATTGCATGATAAGCTGACCTGTTACAGTCTCTCCTGTAAATCCTACTTTTTTGATATCTGGGTGTGTTGCTAGTGCTTTTCCTATCTTTGCTCCTGGTCCATTAACTATGTTAACTGTTCCTTTTGGTAGTATTTTGCCTATCACTTCCATAAGAATTAAAATCGACATCGGTGTTGGTCCTGCTGGCTTTAAAACAACGCAGTTCCCAGCAGCTAGTGCAGGTGCTATCTTCCAAGCTGCCATCAACAGTGGGAAGTTCCAAGGTATGATTTGGGCAACAACACCAAGAGGTTCATGAATTTCTTGAGAAATAGTGTTTGCATCTAGGTCTGATACTGTTCCATTTTCGCTTCTTATGACTGCCGCAAAATATCTAAAATGGTCTATAACCAAAGGAAGATCAGCTGCGATAGTCTCACGAACTGCTTTTCCATTGTCCAAGCACTCTACGATTGCAAGTCTCTCAAGGTTTGCTTCTATCGCATCAGCCACTTTGTTTAGCATCGTGCTTCTCTCAACTATGGTTGTCTTTCCAAAAGTTTTAAATGCTTCTAAGCCAGCCGCTACCGCTGCTTCTATATCTTCAGCTGTTGATTTAGGGACTCTTGTTAGGATTTTTCCATCAACTGGAGAGATGTTATCTGAGTATTGACCTTGAGCAGGAGCTACCCACTCGCCACCTATAAAGTTCTCGTATTGAGATTTAAAATTTGGACGCTGCATTGGAGTTGACATATGTTTTTCCTTTATTATTTTTGATTACAAGTTTATACTAAAAGAACAAGTGTTATAGTTGACTTAATGAGGTAAATTAAGCGAGATGCTGAGTGAAATATCTGGGCATTGTTACAGAATGTAGCATAAATTAAGAATACAATAATTACACTTTTTTTAAGACTATTTTTGCAATCATAAGAATTAAGTTTAGTTTAATTTTATATAATATAAAGTAGAGTTTTAGTAGAATTAGAAAAAGAAGAAATAAGGAAAAAATTTGTTTGAGATTTTAACTAATTCATTTAAAACAGCAGTAAATAAGATAAGATTTGCAGATGATGAAAAGTCACTGAAAAAAGCCCTAGATACCCTCAAAAAGTCACTTTTAAAAGCAGATGTACATCATAAAGTAGTAAAAGATTTGCTAAAAATTGTAGAGATAGAGACAAAAGCAAAGGGAATAGGGCAGTTAAATTTTCTAGCATCTTTAAAAGACAACTTAACAACTATGCTAACTGCTCCAGGAAATCAAGGATTTGTTTATGCCTCACAAGCTCCAACTAGGGTCTTGATGGTAGGGCTTCAAGGAAGTGGTAAGACTACTACGACTGTAAAGCTAGCGAACTACCTCAAGCTTAGACAAAAAAAAGTATTGATTGCGGCTTGTGATTTACAAAGACTTGCAGCAGTTGAGCAGTTAAAGCAGCTTTGTGAACAAAATGAGCTAGACCTGTTTTATGATGATAGTGAGAAAAATCCAGTAAAGATAGCTAAAAATGCAGTCAAAAAAGCACAAGAGGGTCTTTATGATGTTCTTTTGGTTGATACTGCTGGTCGTTTGGCGATTGATGAAGAGTTGATGAGCGAGCTTAAAAATGTTCAAAAAGCTATCGTGCCCGATGAAGTTTTTTATGTTGCTGATTCTATGACGGGTCAAGATGCCATAAGAAGTGCCGCAACTTTTGATGAAAAACTTAGCATTAGTGGAGTTGTTCTTAGTAAGTACGACGGAGATAGTAAGGGTGGCGTTGCTCTTGGGATTGCAAAGCAGATAAACATACCCCTTCGTTTTATCGGAACTGGCGAGAAGATAGCTGATTTGGAACTTTTTGTGCCTGAGAGGATAGTAAATCGTCTTATGGGCGAGGGCGATTTGGAAACTCTTGCAGAAAAGACAGCCACTATTATAGATGAGAAGCAAGCTAGAGGGATAAGTAGAAAAATCAAAAAAGGCGAGTTCAATTTCAATGACTTTTTAGAGCAGATGGAGCAGATGAAAAAACTAGGAAGCATGAAGTCGTTGATGGGTATGATTCCTGGCATGTCTGGCATGGCTGGAAAACTCAAAGATATGGACTTGGAAAACTCTGTTGAGATGAAACGCATAAAAGCGATGATAAGCTCGATGACTAAAAAAGAACGAGAAGCTCCGTCTTTGCTAAACAACACAAGAAAAAGAAGAATTGCCAATGGCTCTGGCTTGTCGAGTATGGAAGTAAACAAGTTTTTAAAGCAGTTCAAAAATGCCTCAAAGATGGCAAAAAAGTTTTCTGGCAAAAAAGGCATGCAAGACTTACAAAATATGATGAGCCAAGCAAAGCAGGGCAGAATTCCTCGTTAGTCGTGGTTGATTCTTATATAAAATCCAAGATTTAATGCCTGATAACAATCTTCTAATTAACAAAAGTGTAGAGTGTAA
>CAYOWG010000043.1:0-9279 GCA_964407605.1 uncultured Sulfurospirillum sp.
TCTATCTGCTTAAAACTTCTGCTACTTTTTTTCCTATATCTGCTGGAGATATAACTACATGTACGCCAACTGCTTCAAGTGCATCCATCTTCTCTTTTGCTGTTCCTGCACTTCCGCTTATGATAGCTCCTGCGTGACCCATTCTTTTTCCTGCTGGTGCACTTTGACCAGCTATGAAAGCAACAACAGGCTTAGTTATATTGTTCTTTATAAACTTGGCCGCTTGAATCTCAAGATCTCCACCAATCTCGCCTATCATAACGATAGCTTCAGTTTCAGGATCTGCTTCAAACAAAGGAAGAAGCTCTTTGTAGCTAAGTCCGATTATAGGGTCTCCGCCGATGCCGACTGCTGTTGTGATTCCAAAACCAGCATTGCAAACCTGATTTGCTCCCTCATAAGTTAGCGTTCCTGATTTTGAGATAAGTCCAACGCTACCTTTTTTAAATACAGCTCCAGGCATAATCCCTATCTTGCACTCCTGGGCTGTTATTATCCCAGGACAATTTGGTCCGATTGTGAGCATACCTTTTTTGGTCGCATAAGCTTTTGCTTCTTGCATATCTCTTATTGAAGCACCTTCGGTAATGATAACTGCTAGCTCTATACCAGCATCAGCAGCTTCTAAAACTGCGTCACCCACAAATGCAGGTGGAACAAAAATCATACTAACAGTTGCTCTTGTTGATTTAATAGCTTCTTTTACCGTATTAAAAACTGGCTGACCAAGATGCTCTTGACCACCCTTGTTTGGTGTAACTCCACCAACTATCTTTGTGCCATACTTCAAGCATTGCTCGGAGTGAAAAGTTCCCTCTTTGCCAGTAAAGCCTTGAACTATTACTTTTGTATTTTTGTTTACCAATATACTCATGATAACTCTCCCTTAGCTGCTGCAACTGCTTTTCTAGCTCCATCACCCAAGTCAGTAGCTACTATAACATTTGCTATACCTGCATTTTTAAGTATCACTGCTGCTTCTGCTGCATTTGTTCCATCAAGTCGTACTATAACTGGAACATGAACATCTACTATCTTTGTTGCTTCTAGTATGCCACTCGCAATTCTATCACACCTTACGATACCCCCAAAAATATTGACAAATATCGCTTTTACGCTTGGATTTTTGAGTATAATCTCAAAGCCTTTTGCCACTGTTTGAGCATTGGCTTTTCCACCAACATCAAGAAAGTTTGCAGGAGTTCCTCCCATGTAGTTTATAATATCCATAGTTCCCATGGCTAATCCAGCTCCATTGACTATGCAGCCTATCTCGCCATCAAGTGCGACATAACTCAAACCATACTCACTAGCCTCTCTCTCGTCTGCATCTTCTTCACTCAAATCTCTCATAGCTTCTATATCTGGATGGTGCCACAATGCACTATCATCAAAACCCATCTTTCCATCAAGTGCTATAAAATCTCCAGCAGCAGTCTTTACAAGAGGATTAATCTCTATCATCTCTGCATCATTTTCTATATAAACTCTATAAAGTATTTCAGCAAATTTTATAAACTTACCAATCTCCTGCCTAGGAAGACCCAAACCAAAAGCAAGCTCTCGTCCATGAAAACCCTTAAAACCTATAACAGGGTCAATCATAACTTTGATAATTTTTTCAGGAGTATTGTAAGCCACATCTTCGATAGCCATTCCTCCCTCAGTAGAAGCCATGATAACAGGCATCTCTTTAGCACGGTCTAAAACAATGCCAAGATAAAGCTCATCAGCGATATCAGCGCCCTCTTCAATATATATCTTGCGTACAAGCTTGCCTTCTGGTCCAGTTTGATGAGTAACTAAAGTCATACCAAGAATATCTTTTGCATACTCTTCTACCTTCTTTAGACTTGTAGCAACTTTTACGCCACCACCAAGCCCACGGCCACCTGCATGGATTTGAGCTTTTACAACCCAGACTTTTCCACCAAGTTTTTTTGCATTTTCTACTGCTTCTTCAACCGTAGTTGCTATATAGCCTTTTGGTACTGGCAAACCGAACTTAGCAAATATCTGCTTTGCTTGATATTCATGAATATTCATAGAGCCTCCTGCTTAAATTTGTCAAAATTCTACTCCCTATTGGCTATTAAAGCGATAAAATTGCCAACTATATATATTATTTTCTTATAGTTTAAGTTTCAAAAAAATTATTCTTTTTTAAAGTATCAAGTAAACTATTGACTGATTCAACACTTTTTGAAAAGAGTTGCTGTTCACTAAGATTTAAAGGTAGCTCAACAATCTTTTCTATACCATTTTCTCCTAAAACAACAGGTACACCATTGACAGTATCGCTATAACCATACTCTCCCTCAAGAAGCGTAGCACAAGGAAAGATAGCATGCTTATCTCCCAAGATGGCCTCTATCATCTTAACAGTGCTATTTGCTGGAGCATAGTAAGCTGAAGTTCCCATATAACCAACTATCTCAGCTCCACCATGTCTTGTTTTTTCTATAATCTCTTCAATCTCCAAATCACTCAAGAGGTCAGTCAAGGCAACCCCATTGACCGAGGAGTATCTAGGAAGTGGCACCATATCATCTCCATGACCGCCCATAACACTAGCAGTAACTTGACCATGCCCAAAACCAAGCTTTCTTGATATCAAAGTCTCCATCCTAGAGCTATCCAAAATCCCCGCCATACCTATGACTTGATTTCTTGGATAATCGCCGATTTTTAGTGCTGCATATGTTGTGGCATCTAAGGGATTTGTAACTGTTATGATGATGGCTTCTGGAGCATTTTGCTTAACTTTCCCTATGATATCTCTTACGATTTTTGCATTTATAAGAAGTAAGTCATCTCTACTCATGCCAGGCTTTCGTGGAACTCCCGCAGTTATGACAACTATATCACTATCAACTATTGATTTGTAGTCACTTGAAGCATATATAAGAGTATGGCTTCCCTCAGGAGAAGTGGCTTGAGAGATATCAAGAGCCTTAGCAATTGCTAGACCCTCAATCAAGTCAATCAAAACAATCTCACGACAACTCTTTCTCATAGCAAGCCAATAACATACAGTTGCACCAACATTTCCTGCCCCAATAATAGAGACTTTTTGTGCTTTTAGCAAATCTATACCCCTTTGTTTATATAGCGTCTATTATACTATTAAAAGCTTTACTTGGTCTCATATATTTTGAAACTTTCTCTTCATTTGGTAGATAATATCCGCCAATATCGATAGCTTTGCCTTGAACACTGTTAAGCTCAAAGATGATTTTGTTTTCATTCTCTCTCATCTGTTTTGATACAGATGCAAATTCAGTTTTCAAATCCATATCATCACTCTGTTTTGCTAGCTCATCCGCCCAGTACATCGCTAGATAAAAGTGACTTCCTCTGTTGTCTATCTGACCTATCTTTCTTGCAGGTGATTTATCGTTTAGTAAAAATGTGCCTATTGCTGCATCTAAGGTTTTAGCTAAAACTGCTGCTTTGCTGTTATCTCTAGTGTTTGCAAGATGCTCTAAAGAGGCTGAGAGAGCCATAAACTCACCCAAAGAATCCCATCTCAAATAACCCTCTTTTATAAACTGTTGGACATGCTTAGGAGCACTTCCACCAGCTCCTGTTTCAAACAATCCTCCACCCTTCATAAGTGGAACGATAGAGAGCATCTTTGCGCTTGTTCCAAGCTCTAAAATCGGAAAAAGGTCTGTGTTGTAGTCTCTAAGTACATTTCCTGTAACTGAAATCGTATCTTTTCCCTCTCTCATTCTTTTTAGCGAAAACTTTGTAGCATCTTCTGGGGTCATGATGGAGATTTCTAGTCCTTTTGTATCGTGGTCTTTGAGGTAAGTCTGTACTTTTGCAATCATCTGCTCGTCATGGGCTCTATCTCTGTCTAGCCAAAAAACAGCAGGAGTATCTGAAAGTCTTGCTCTAGTGACTGCAAGCTTTACCCAATCTTGTATAGGCGCATCTTTTGTTTGACACATTCTAAATATATCGCCTTCTTGTACATCAAAGCAAAAAATTTCATTGTCATTTTTATCTATAACTTTTATATTACCTTCACTTGGAGCTTGAAATGTTTTGTCATGAGAGCCGTACTCTTGGGCTTTTTTAGCCATTAAGCCTACATTTGGAACTGTTCCTATAGTGGCTGGATCTAATGCTCCATGTTCTTTACAATCATCAATCACCGCTTGATAAGTTGTAGCATAACAACGATCTGGAATCACAGCAAGAGTATCTTCCTCTTTATTATCTGCATTCCACATCTTTCCGCCACTTTTTATCATAGAGGGCATTGAAGCATCTATGATGACATCGCTTGGGACATGAAGGTTTGTTATGCCTTTGTCTGAATTGACCATAGCAATTCTTGGTTGAGAGTTATATATAGCCTCTATATCTTTTTCTATCTCTTCTTTTTTATCAGCCTCAACACTCTCAAGTTTTGCATATAAATCCCCTAAACCATTGTTAAAATCAACGCCTAATTGAGCAAACAAATCTCCATGCTTTGCAATCAAATCTTTAAAAAAGATTTTTACAGCACAACCAAACATGATAGGGTCGCTTACTTTCATCATAGTGGCTTTTAAGTGAAGTGAAAAAAGTACATCTCTTCTTTTTGCTTCATCGATTGAGTTTTGTATAAACTCTTTAAATGTAGCCATTCTCATACGAGTTGCATCTATAATCTCCCCAGCTTCTAGTGGTATAGAAGCTTTTAGCACAGTCTCAAGTCCATCTTTGTCGAAAAAAGAGATTTTGACATCGTTTGCACTACTCATAGTAGTCGATTGCTCTTCTCCATAAAAGTCGTCTTTGCTCATACAAGCTACATCAGTCTTAGACTCTTTTTTCCACTCGCCCATACGATGAGGATTATTTTTTGCATAGTTTTTAACTGCACTTGGGGCTCTTCTGTCTGAGTTGCCTTCTCTTAGCACTGGATTTACGACACTTCCAAGTATCTTTGCGTATCTTTCAACTGCATCTTCATAAGATGGTATTTTGTATCCCTTGTCTTGAAGCTCAGCAATGACTTCTTTAAGTTGTGGTATTGAAGCTGAGATATTTGGTAGTTTGATTATGTTGGTTTTTGGGTCTTGTGTTAGTTTTCCAAGCTCCAACAAATCATCATCTATCTTTTGAATGTCGCTTAGGTTTTCAGGAAAACTTGCTATGACTCTACCTGCTAGTGATATATCTTTGATAAGTATCTCGATACCGCTACTTTTGGTAAATGCCTTTATGATTGGTAAAAAAGAATAGGTTGCAAGAGCTGGTGCTTCATCTACTTTTGTATATATTATCTTAGATGCTGGTGTCATATAATCTCCTTAAAATTTTTATATTATACTCTTTAAAAGAGCTAAAGTGGGTCAAAAATATTTTTTATTTATATCTTTTAGTTTCTTTTTATATTTCTAAGATGTTCTTTATAGGTGGTAGAGAAAGTATGCTTTCCATTTTGTGTTCTCACAAAGTAGAGATAGCTTGTTTTTTTAGGAAAAATCGCCGCTAAAATAGCTTCATTAGATACACTACTAACAGGATATGGCGGAAGACCTTTGTGCTTGTAAGTATTGTACCTGCTTGTATCCTCTCTTATCCTTTTTGGCGTAACTTTTATGCGAGAGTATTTTCCATAGTTTAGAGTGCCGTCCATCTGGAGCTTCATGCCTTTTTTAAGGCGATTATATATCACTGATGAGACTAAGGGCATCTCTTGTTTGCTACCTGCCTCTTTTTCTATGATAGAAGCGATAACTAGGTACCTAAACCATCTTTTTCTATCAAAGTCGCCAAAAATCTTCATCGAAGTTTTTTTGTGTTGCTTTAGAGCATAATTGACAAGATAATGTATCAAATGTCTCTCGCCTATACCTTTAGGTATGTAGTATGTTTCAGGAACTATAAGACCATCCCTGATGGGACTATACTTAAGATAGTACTTCATAAGTTTTTTATATGAGAGCTGATACTCTTGTGAAATCTGGTATAAAAAAACATCGATAGTCTCGCCTGGAATCAAAGTTATAGAGTTCATAGCCGCTTTTGAAGTTGTTATCTTTTTCAAAAAGTCCCCACGACTTAGTCTAGTCTCGCCGATATCAATCCAGCCTGATTGTGGTTGCCCCATAAAGAAAAGCATATACTTATCTACGTTTGGTGAGAGGTTGAAGTTTTGTTTGCTAAGATGTGATATAATCTGAGCTATTGAGCCTTGTGGTATATATATGACTTTAGTAGTATTCATGGGCTTTGATAAGTGAAAAAGAAGAGAGACCATGATAATCAACGCAACATCACATACTATAAGAAATATTTGGAAGTTTTTTTTAGTCATTTTTTTGCTTATCACTCTTACTTTTTTAGTTCTAAAAAATGGAATCAGGATAGATAACCTCACGCTTCCAAAATTTAAAATTACACAATTGTACATTAAACTAGATAAAAAGTTTATTGTAAACATAGAAACTTTAGACATAAGCACACAAAGTAAAAATGATAGCTCGCTTGAAGAGCTTCATAGTCTCACAAATTTACTACCATATCTCTACTCTTTGTTCGAGTATATATCAATTCAAAATATAATATATGACAACAAAACAGTCAATTTTTTATACAAAGATGAGATTTTTTATATTAAAAGTGATTTTCTGATAATTGATGCTAGGATTGAAGATCTAGAAAGCCACCTCGCGATAGATATAAAACGACTTATCTTAAAAGATATACACCTAAACGCAAAAGGCACTCTAAAGGCAAATCTAAAAGATGATATATATGATTTTAATGGGGAGTTTTCAACTTTCAATATCATTGGAGATATAGAGCTTAAAATTGAAAGCAATGAGCTATATTATAGAGCTAGTACGCAAAAATTTGACACCCTAAAACCTTTTATGGATTTTCTATCAAAAAAAGTTGATTTAGAACCACTTGTCGCTTCTTGGATATATAAAAGAATTGTAGCAGATGAGTATCAGCTCCACTATTTACAAGGCAAGATTAACTTAGATACACTAGACTACTACCCTCTTCAGATGAAAGCAAAAGCCACTGCAAAGAATGCTGTGATAAAGTTTGATAAAAATGCACCCTCAGCACTTGTAAATGATATGGATATTATTTTAGAAGATGATAAGCTTATATTTGATGTAAGAAAAGCTGAGTATCAAGGCAAAGATGTTAGTGATACAGAAGTCGTTATATACAACCTAATGGTGCCAAAACTAAAAACTGGGATTGTGGTAGATATAAGTGCCGATACGATTTTAGATGACTCAATCCACGCTATACTTCACGCTTTTGATATTCGAGTCCCAATCACTCAAACATCAGGCACAACTAAAGCCAATGTCAGGCTAGATATAAGATTTTCACCATTTGGAGTATATAACTACAGAGGCTTTTTCAAAATCTCTGATGCAGATATCACTCTTTCAGAACTACCAATACACTCAAAAAGTGGCTATATAGAACTAGACAATGGTATGATTTATCTTAAAAATGTAAACCTAAAATATGGTGAGCTTTTTGATATCTACACCTCAGGAGATTTAAACCTAAGTAGCGGTATCTACCAAAGCACTAACCATATAAACTCCTTACATGTAGAGCTTGACAAGCTAGATCTTCTACATGTAGAAGATATGAACACAACGGCAATAATGCAGATAAAAGAGAGTGGAACGACGATATATATAGATGAGTTTAAAACAAATCTTGAGTTTCTTTCAAAAAACAATATAATTAGCGTTGAAGACTTAAGCCTTATCTATCCTTATTCGTATCTTATGAGAGAGATAGATGCTAGAGATGGGGACTTGAAACTAGAGACAAAAAACTTCAAAAACTATAGCATACAAGCAAATCTAAAAGAGATAAATCTTCCATTAAGCAAAGACAAAAAACAGCTTGAAAAAATTAGTCTGATTATAGATATTGATGAAAACGATATAGAACTTACCTCGATAGATAAAAAAATAAAACTCATCAAAAAAGAGGATCTAGTACTTACAATTAGAGACCTAGATATCATGCTTGATTCGTCTAAGGAATCCAACCTTAGTAAGCTAGGTAAGATAAGCGTTGAAGGGATAAATTCAAATATATTTGACATAAACTCCTCGCTCAAAATACCAAGTAAACACTTTAAGTTTGAGATTGATGGAGAAAATTTTACATTTGATAGTAGCTATCTAGAGCAAGCTATATTTGTAGAACAAAGCGACAAAGAGTTTTATGCAAGTGGCAAAAATCTTACAGATGGTTTTATCAACAGCATAGCTAGTAAAACTTTGTTTGAAAATGGTCTGTTTGAATTTCACGCAGATGGCAATAACTCCAAGCAATTTGATGGGCTGATTAAGTTTCAAGATACAATTATCAGAGATATGGAGTCATACAATAATCTTATGGCTTTTATGCACACCATACCATCTCTACTTACGCTAAAAAATCCTGGGTTCAATGACGATGGATATGCAGTGACAGATGCTTATATAGATTTTACAAGAGAAGAAGAGACTATAAATATACATAAAATAATCATAAATGGGAAAAGTACAGATATTGTAGGATCAGGCACGATCAATATCGAAACTGGACAGATTGATATTGACCTACAAATAAGTCTCTTTAAAAACCTCAGCTCCATAGTTGATGCCGTACCCATAGTCAACTATATCATTCTAGGGGATGATGGCAGACTATACGCGAGCATAAAAGTAGAAGGGACACTTAAAAAACCCAAGATGAAAATGAAACTACTTAAGGATGCAGCCTCATCTCCATTTGGAATCATAAAAAGAACAATAGAGACCCCTTTTAGGATTTTTCAGTAGTTTTTACTATCGAGATTGCCAACAAAACCCAAGCAAGGATAAAAGCAACCCCTCCGATAGGCGTGATGGCTCCAAGCATTTTTATGCCAGTAAACGTCATAACATAAAGACTACCAGAAAACACAACTATCCCAAACGCCATACTATACCCTGCTATCTTTACCTGCTTTGAGCTGTTAAAGCTTGCCACAAAAGCAACACCAAACAAGCCAAGAGCATGATAAAACTGATACTCAACACCAGTGTTATATATGACTAGCATCTCTTTTGTTACTAAGTTTTTCAAACCATGAGCTCCAAATGCTCCAAGCGCTACTGCACCCAACATAAAAATAGCCCCATAAAATGCAAACTTTCTTGTCAATGAATTCATATTGTTACTCCGCTAGTTATTTGGAGGGTTCTATGCTCCTAATGAAGTTTAGCATAAAAGTGTCAATAAATTGGTGATATT
>CAYOWG010000044.1:0-4639 GCA_964407605.1 uncultured Sulfurospirillum sp.
TTTTATGGCTTGGCTTGGTAAGAAAAAAGTAAGAGTAGATTCGGTATCTGGACTTTTGATAGAAACTCTACTTGTAGCACCTTTTGCTATCGTCTATTTTACTTACCTTATATATACAAATCAAAATGCTTTTGACTTCTCTTCAAACACAAGCTCTTTTTTACTCATCTGTGCAGGACTTGTAACAATCATACCTCTTGTATGGTTTAACTCTGCGGCTATCAGAATATCTATGATGAAACTTGGTTTTTTACAATATATTGGTCCTAGCATTGCTTTTTTACTAGCAGTTTTCCTCTATGATGAACCACTAGGCTTTGATAAGCTTGTAACATTTATGATGATTTGGGCTGCATTGATTCTGTTTTCCATCAAAAAAAGATATGTTACACAATGAAACAATTTTGTAATTTTTAGACAATGTATATTTTATAATCACTTTTTTAATAAAAGATACTAAATTTTTATGTACAATATTTTAATTGAGCATTTTTAAGATTAATTTTTAATATTAAAATTGCCCAAACAAAAATTTTATTTAAAGGATTCGTATGACTAAGTTTATAAAGTTATCAATTGCGGCAATCGCATTGATAGGTATGAGTGCAACTGCTGGAACATTGGATGATGTAAAAAAAGCAGGTTTTGTAAAGTGTGGAGTTGATGGTGGCTTGCCAGGATTTTCAGAAATCGTAAGTGGTGGCGAGTACAAAGGTTTAGATGTTGATGGATGTCGTGCAATGGCTGCTTCTGTTCTTGGTGATGCTTCAAAAGTTAAGTTTGTAAATCTAAACTCTAAAGAGAGATTTTCAGCACTTCAATCTGGCGAAATTGATATCCTTGTAAGAAATACAACTTGGACTCAAACAAGAGATACATCTTTAGGTTTTAACTTTGTTGCTATTAACTACTATGATGGTCAAGGTTTTATGGTTAGAAAAGATTTAGGTGTAAAAAGTACGCTTGAGCTTGATGGTGCTGCTATTTGTATCCAAACTGGAACAACGACAGAGCTGAATGTTGCTGATTATTTTAAAGCAAAAGGCATGAAGTACAAGTCAATCTCTTATGATTCAAATGACCAAGTACTTGCTTCTTATGAGGCTGGTAGATGTGATGTTTTAACTTCAGATACATCTCAGCTTTTTGCACTAAGAACTAAACTTAAAGATAGTGATAATCATATAGTTCTTCCTGAAATCATCTCTAAAGAGCCTTTAGGACCTGTTGTAAGACAAGGCGATGATGAGTGGTTCAATATAGCAAAATGGACATTTAATGCAATGGTTGCTGCTGAAGAGAATGGAATTACTAGTAAAAATATAGATAGCTTGAAGGACTCAAAAAATCCTACTATCAAAAGAATACTAGGAATTGAAGGCAAGATGGGAGCAAACTTAGGCTTAAATGCAGACTGGGCTTACCAGGTTATTAAACAAGTTGGTAACTACGGTGAAGTTTTTGAGAGAAATGTTGGTGTAAATACTCCTCTTAAGATGTCAAGAGGACTTAACGCTTTATGGACTGAGGGTGGATTACAGTACTCACCTCCGTTTAGATAGGTCTTAGTTAATCAATAAATCATGGGGTAGGTTTTAGCCTACCCCATTCTTAAAAGGATATAGATGTTTTTACTTTTCGGAGAAGCTGCATTATGATGCGTGCTTTGAGGAATAAAAAAGTTAGAGGGATAATATTTCAGGTTTTAACCATACTGGGATTAGTTGCTTTTTTGTGGTATATTGGCTCGAATACAATGACCAATATAGAACAAAGAGGCATAAAAAGTGGTTTTGCTTTTATGGAAAGTACTGCTGGTTTTGAGATAGACGAATCACCAATACGATTTTCATCATCTGATACACATGCTAGAGTATTTCTAGTAGGTCTCTTAAATACGCTGATTATTACTTTTGTTGGCATTATACTTTCAACTATATTAGGTCTTATTATCGGTATTTTAAGACTTTCTAACAACTGGCTTATCAAAAAAATAGCTGCAGCCTATATAGATATCTTTAGAAATATACCTATACTTCTTCAAATTCTATTTTGGTACAACCTAGCAATGCAGTTACTGCCAAGCCCTCGGGGTAGCATAGAGTTCTTTGATAGTATATTTATAAACAATCGAGGCCTATATCTGCCCGTAGCTGATGTAAATATGACAACTATATTTGTAATTTCTAGTATAATCATAGCTATTTTAGCAAGTATATTTTTAAATATCTGGGCAAATCGTCGTCAAGAAGAGACCGGTGAGAGTTTTCCTGTACTTCTAGTCGCACTAGGACTCTTTATAGTGTTGCCTACTATAGCTTACTTTATAGGTGGAGCAAATTTTAATTTTGACTATCCTAAGCTTAAAGGCTTTAACTATCAAGGTGGAAAAGTAATATCTCCAGAATTTTTGGTACTTACTTTTGCTCTAGTTATATATACGGCATCATTTATTGCTGAAGCTGTAAGAAGTGGTATAGAGGCTGTAAGTAAGGGGCAAAAAGAGGCAGCGGCTTCTATTGGTCTTTCTCCTTATCAAGCGCTTAAGCTAGTAGTTCTTCCTCAAGCAATTAGGATTGCAATTCCGCCAGTCATAAATCAGTATCTAAACCTAGCAAAAAACTCTTCACTTGCTGCAGCTGTTGGCTACCCAGAACTAGTAACAGTTTTTGCAGGCATATCACTGAATCAAACAGGACAAGCCATAGAGATTCTTGCAATAACCATGCTAGTCTATCTAATAATAAGCTTAGCAGTTTCAGCCATACTAAACTGGTTTAATCACAAAATGAAGATAAAGGAAAGATAGTGGCAGTATATAATCAAAAACAGGCACTAGAAGCTCCTGCAAGCACAAAAGGTCTTATTCATTGGCTCAAAGAGAATCTTTTCTCAACGCCAATAAATACGCTATTGACATTTATGGGTATTGGTATACTATACTTGATTATACCTCCATTTTTACAGTGGGCGTATTTTGATGCAAACTTTGCTGGCACTACGAGAGAGCAGTGTACTGGTGGTGGAGCGTGTTGGATTTTTATCAAAATGAAGATGGATATGTTTATGTATGGATTCTATCCCCAAGAAGAGCTTTGGAGACTAAAGTCTATCGTAGCACTCTTTGTGATTATTGTTATAGGATTTAGATTTATCTCTAGCGGAAAAACTAAAGCTATAATTGCTTCATTGTACTTTGTACTTTCACTTATCCTTGTTAGTGGAGGCATATTTGGACTAGAATCAGTTCCAACTGAAAAATGGGGCGGATTGATGCTCACTATTGTTGTTGCAGCAGTAGGTATCGTATTTTCTCTTCCTATAGGTATCCTTATAGCTTTTGGAAGACAGTCAGATCTTCCAATTATAAAAAGTATATGTGTAACATTTATCGAGATGATTAGAGGCGTTCCTCTTATTACGATTCTTTTCATGTCATCTGTTATCTTGCCACTGTTTTTTCCAGAAGGAGTCTCATTTGACAAACTCTTGCGTGCTCTTATAGGTATCACGCTATTTCAAGCAGCTTATGTAGCAGAAAACATAAGAGGTGGTCTTCAAGCTGTTCCAAAAGGACAGTACGAAGCAGCTGATGCTATTGGTCTATCATATTGGCAAAAGATGATTCTTGTTATACTTCCTCAAGCACTAAAAGTTGCACTTCCAAATCTTGCAGGTGCTTTCATATCGCTACTCCAAGATACGACTCTAGTTCTCATTATAGGGCTATTTGATCTTCTTGCGATGGTTCGTATAACAGCAGCTGATTCAAACTGGCTTGGTATGGAGACAGAGGGATATGTGTTTGTAACACTTATATTTTGGATATTTTGTTTTAGCATGAGTAAGTACTCTGATAGACTAGAAAAACAGTTCAACACAAACTTAAAGTAGGGAAAATAATGGAAAATGAAACTATAATAGAGATAAAAAATTTAAACAAATGGTACGGAGATTTTCATGTCTTAAGAGATATAAATCTCAATGTTAAAAGAGGTGAGATAATAGTAATTTGTGGACCCTCGGGAAGTGGAAAATCAACTCTTATAAGATGCATTAACTATCTTGAGCAGTTTCAGCAAGGTAGTATAACTGTTGATGGCATAGAGGTTATGGATGATGTCAAAAAGATAAAAGCAATCAGAGAAGATGTTGCTATGGTTTTTCAACACTTTAACCTTTTTCCTCACCTCACGATAGTTGATAACTTGACACTTTCTCCAATCTGGGTAAAGAAAAAACCAAAAAAAGAGGCAATTGCACTAGCGATGAAGTATCTTGATAGGGTTGGTATAGCTGAACAAGCTCACAAGTACCCAAATCAACTCTCAGGAGGACAACAACAAAGAGTTGCAATCGCAAGAAGTCTTTGTAAAAATCCTAGTATTATGCTTTTTGATGAGCCTACTAGTGCACTTGACCCTGAGATGGTAAGTGAAGTTCTTGATGTTATGGTTGAGCTTGCCAAAGAGGGAAGAACTATGATTTGTGTTACTCATGAGATGGGTTTTGCAAAAAAAGTGGCTGATAGAATAATCTTTATGGACGAAGGGCAGGTTATAGAAGAAAATACACCTGACATATTCTTTGATAACCCAGAATCAGATAGACTAAAAACTTTCTTAGACCAAATTCTTTC
>CAYOWG010000044.1:4739-9096 GCA_964407605.1 uncultured Sulfurospirillum sp.
TTTAACTCGCTATAATCATATAAATTTTTAAAAGGTTTACTATGGAACAGCTCTTTCTAGTTATCTTCGTTGCAGCTATGATTGCTTTTATACTTATGAAGCAGGTCAATCATGTAGCGGAAAGTTTAGATATAAAAGGTGATACAAATAGTTTTGATAAATACTCAAAATTTTCAGTATCAATTCAAAACCATATA
The DNA here is from genome assembly GCA_964407605.1 of uncultured Sulfurospirillum sp. Lineage (GTDB taxonomy): Bacteria > Campylobacterota > Campylobacteria > Campylobacterales > Sulfurospirillaceae > Sulfurospirillum_A. Next base: position 4,937 of record CAYOWG010000044.1, read on the forward strand.
AGAGCAATAAAGCTTGATATTGATAGCTCAAAGCAGATAGAAAACCCTAAGTATGTTCTTCTTGACAAAGAGCTTGAAGAAGACTCTTTAGAGAAACTCTCTGATTTTTTAAGAAAACTTGTATTTTTTGAGACGCTTTTAGCAAAAAACAAAAGCCCAAATGAGATAGAGGGCGAACTTTTTATCATACTAAGTGAACTAGATACATTTTTAAAACAAAACTTCATAGATGGTGAGATTTTAGCAGATGAACTAAGAGATAATTTGATGTCAGAGTATGAAGGGATAAGTGATGCTATTTGATGATTTGAAAGATTTAAAAAAAGATATAGCAAAAAGCGAAAAAGATGAAAATGACAAAAAAGAGAATAAGCTAAAAGAGACAAAAGAAAAAAAACTCAAAAATGACTTTGAGTCTTTTATGAAACAATCAGGAATTAAAAAGATATAACCGTGAAGCCGACAAGATTAGTTGAATTTTCTACGCTCGAAGCAAAATGTGCATACTTGGATAAAAAACGAATGCGTATGGAGTACAAGTTTATTCAAAATTGTCCAGCAACTCTAAATAAAAAACTCATACAAAGAGGCTGGAGACGCTTTGGAGAGTATTACTCTAGACCAAATTGCGTAGATTGTAACGACTGCTTATCTCTTCGCATTGATGCAAATAACTATAGATTTTCCAAAAGTGCAAAAAGAACTATACGCAAAAACAAAAAAACAAGAATTATAGTTCAAAAACCCACTACATCCCATCAACATTTGCATCTGTATGAAAAGTATCACAGATATATGGAAGAAAAAAAAGGCTGGAAACATTACTCTCTTACTCCAAACAGCTACTATAAACTTTACGCTTGTGGTGCTATGACATTTGGCAGAGAGATACTCTATTTTGTTGATGATAAACTTGTGGGAGTTGATTTGGTTGATTTTTTAGAAGATGGTCTCTCTTCTATATACTTTTTTTATGATCCAGACTACTCTCATCTATCACTTGGAAGATTTTCTATGTACCAGCAGATATACATAGCTAAAACAAACAAGCTCCCATGGGTCTATCTTGGATACTATGTAGAAAAATGCCCATCACTCAAATACAAGGCAGACTACAAGCCCTATGAAGTCCTAGAAGAAGACCCATCACTTGATGAATCTCCTGTCTGGACTACACAAAAAGAGCTATAACTTCTTGCTCATTTAACACTTTTCCTCTTGATTTAACTTCATCGTTGATTACTATGGCTGGCGTGCTCATCACTCCATACTTCATAACTTCTACCATATCGATAACTTTCTCTAGTTTTGCAAACTTTCCCGTTGTTGCTAGTGCTTTTTTTACTATCTCCATTTGCGTTTCACAGTTTGAACAACATCCACTTCCAAGTACTTTTATCTCCATCTTTTTCTCCTATAAAATTATATTGAAAAGATAACCAACTAAGATTATCCCAAATCCAACTATACCAAAAAAGATACCTATTAGTCTCCAACTCATAACTTTTTTAAGTATCATAGCCTCTGGCAAAGAGAGAGCCACAACTGCCATCATAAAACTAAGTGCAGTTCCCATCAGCATACCCTTACTTGTCAAAGGCTCTACAAGAGGTGCGATACTTGCAACCCCTGCATACATAGGAATACCAGCTATGACTGCAACTAAAACAGCAAATGGATTCTCGGCTCCTGTATATTTTACTATAAAATCAGCTGGCACATAACCGTGTATCACTGCCCCTATAGATATACCTATAAGCACATAAAGATATATATCTTTTATAATTCCAAATGCATTTTTCCAAGCATCATTTACCCTCTTAACAAAAGGTAATTTCTCAAAACTAGCAACTCCATCATGCTCCATATAAGGTATATCTATAAGTATATCTTCATCCCTACTAAGCTTTCCTACAACATACCCACCTACGACAGCTGTAATCAGACCAAAAAGAGTGTACATAAAAGCTATTTTCCAGCCAAATGCTGCAAAAAGTATCGCTATGGCTATCTCATTATTCATAGGACTACTTATAAGAAAAGAAAATGTTGCACTTCTTGGTATCCTAGCTTGAGTAAAGCCCAAAAACAGAGGTATGGAAGAACAAGAGCAAAACGGTGTCAATATCCCAAATATAGCAGCAAGAAGATTACCAACAAACTGTGACTTTCCTTTTATATATTCTCTTACAGTCTCAGTATTTATATAAGTTTGAATAAAAGATATAACATAGATAATAAAAAAGACCAAAGTTAAGATTTTGATTGAGTCATAAACAAAAAAATGCAAAGAGTCTGCAAGTCCTCCACTCAAGCCTAAAAAATCATAGATAAAAAAATCTACACTATTTAACCACATTTAATTTTTCCTGTACTATTGGAAGTAGATCATCTTTTATCTTCTTCAATATTTTTTCAAACTCTATAAATTCTTTCCCATCAGGGTCTTCAAAGCCAATATGTAGAGTCTCTGCTTTGCCCAAAAAAACAGGACAATTCTGCTTGGCATTATCACAAACTGTAACAACTAAATCAAATTCTATCTCTTTAATATCATCAAGTGTTTTAGAACGATACTCATCTCTCCAAATACCATATTGTTTTAAAACCTTTATAGCATTTGGGTTTACATACAAAGAGCTTTTAACGCCAGAACTATAAGCCTTGATACCGCTTAGACTAGAATTTATCAAAGCTTCTGCCATGATAGAGCGACAACTATTTCCAGTACAAAGTATCAGAACTTTTTTGGTATCTGTGTTCTTGTATGCAAGTTTAGGGATATCAATATCGATATAAGATATTTCTTCTAGTATCTCTTGTCTAAATCTATCCAAAGGGGAACGCAAAGAGTAGTAAGCCCAACGCCCTCTTCTTTCTACTCTTAAAAATCCGCCATCTTTTAGTATCCCTAGGTGTCTTGAAATTCTAGACTGAATCATTCCAAAACTACTCTCTATGTCACATACGCAAACTTCTGCATTTTTATCTATAAATCTAAGAAGTTTTACTCTAGTTTCATCATTTACTGAACTTATAGTTTTTAAAAAATCCTGCATTTTAATCCTTTTGTAGAATTGTAGCATAATAATATGTATATATCAAGATATATTGATATATACTTTTGGAACTCTTCTTGCTTACTTTATGTATGAAAGAAGTATAGTATTTACTTAGGAGTTTTTATGCAGATATCATTTTCACCAGAGATGCTTGAAGTCACACTAAAAGATGATCCAAGTACATTTTTTAGACTGCAAAACACCATAGAGAAAAACTTTTCAAAACGAATAGGAAGAAAAGATAAAACTATTTTATTTAAGCAAGCAGATGAAGAGGTTCAAAGAAGATATTTTTTAAAACTTATAGATAAAATACATCAAAAGAAAAATAGCATGCACGATGATGACATCTCAAACCGTATAAGAAAAGCTTTAGATAAGACCATAAAGATAACTCATCTAAAATCAAACCAACTCCAACAGAAACTCAAAATAACTATGAAAATTGAAGATAATTATGCCATAGTGCTTGATATTGGCTCCAAAAACTCAGTACTAGTCTCATATCTTAAAAACTATTTTAAAGACCATCTCGTTAAGTATAGATTAAAAAACTGTAGTCTTACTATATATCCACACTCAAACAAGACTGCAAAATTGTTGGAAAAACTTTTAAATCGAAAAGAAGTTGTTGGTTGTTATGTAGACTTTATTTATGATATAGATGATTTTTTACTTTACAAAAAAACTCTTACAAGAAAAATGAATAGAAAAAAGCAGTTTTTTACTCTCTTCTCACTACTTGAAGAATTTTATGAAGTTCTTGAATGCAAAGCAGATGATAGTTTTGAAACAATCAGAAAAAACTATCTCATCCTCGTAAAACAGTATCATCCAGATACGATTTCACAGCAAAACTTATCTCTTGTTTCTCATTACAGTGAAAAGTTTCAAAACATTCAATATGCTTACGAAATGATAAAAGTACATTTTAAGCATGAAAAAAGTGCATAAATTTGACTTGTGACAATACAGCTACCAATATAACAACAATTGAAGTCTTCCTTAAGAATAATCTCTATATGATATTTTAATCAAATAAAAAGGGGTGTAGATATGGCAGACAACACAATCAAGTTTTATAGTAGTGAGAATATT
>CAYOWG010000045.1:0-8950 GCA_964407605.1 uncultured Sulfurospirillum sp.
CAATATAGCTCCGACTATCTTAAAACTGATGGGGCTTGAAGCTCCTAAGGAGATGAGTGAGAATTTACTGTGATATTTCAAATTGTAATACTTCTAGGCTACACTCTGTATTTTGAGTACAATAGGGGCTAATTTGAAAACAAGAGGTTATTATGACTAAAATTATGGACTGCTCAAAGCAATTTAAAAGCTATAGTGTTGGCGGACTATTTGCTGGTATTGGCGGGATTGAACTAGGCTTTAAAAATGCTGGATTTAATATATCTTGGGCAAATGAAGTAGATAAAAATGCCGCCATAACTTATAGACTAAACCATCATCATAAGCTTTTTGAAAAAGATTTGAAAGATTTAAAAAGTGATGAGGTAGAAAAAATAGATATTTTAACAGGTGGATTTCCTTGTCAGGCATTTTCAGTCGCAGGCAAGCAAAAGGGCTTTGAAGACAAAAGAGGAAATATCTTTTTTGAGATATTGAGATTTATAGATGACCTAGAGCCAAAAGTTATCTTTTTAGAAAATGTAAAAAATATAGTAGGGCATGATAAGGGAAAAACCTTTCAAACAATCATGAAAGAACTTGAGAGTAGAGGATATCACCTTAACTATCAAGTTCTAAACAGTGCCGAGTATGCTAATATCCCTCAAAATAGAGAAAGAATCTATATAGTGGGGTTTAAAAGTAAAAAAGCTTATGAGAAATTTAAATTTCCAAAGCCTAAAAAGTTAACAAAAACAACTCTAGATATTCTAGATAATGAGGCGGAAGAGAAGTATTATTACAATAACAGCAAATACTATGAGCAGTTAAAAGAGGAGATGAAAAACCGTGATACTATCTATCAGTGGAGAAGAGTCTATGTTCGAGAAAATAAATCAAAACTCTGTCCAACGCTAACAGCAAATATGGGGACAGGTGGGCACAATGTACCTCTTATAATTGATAAAAAAGATATTAGAAAACTAACTCCAAGAGAGTGTGCAAGATTTCAAGGCTATGATGAAAGCTTTGTTTTGAGTGACAAGCTATCAAATTCTGCTCTTTATAAACAATTGGGTAATTCCGTAACTGTGCCAGTCATAGAGGCTATTGCAAAAGAGATAAGAGAGGCACTTTTATAATTATGTCTTTTTACGATTCGCAAACAAAAGACGAGAAAGACAAATATAGAGAATATTTGCAGATTGTAGGTAGTTTGTCAAACCTATTTTCAGATTCCAATACTCCTTATTTGCACTATCGTATAGCTGAAAAAATGTTTTGTAAAGCTTTTAGTGCAGAAGATTTATCAAGAGGTGATGTCTCATACGATGCCCAAAAAAGAAGCTTAGGTGTTGGGTTAAAAACTTTTTTAAGAGGTAATAATCTAACAATTCAAAAGATAGCAGAATTTAATAAAGATAAAGAGCTATATGAAAACCTCTCATTAAAAGAAAAAATTATTAAAATATCAAAACTAAGAAACAAAAGGCTGGAGTTTACAAACAATTTATACAATATAAAAAACTCGATTTATCACTGTGTTGTAAGAGATAGCAACAGATTTTTAATTTTTGAAGAGATTATAAGAAAAATAGATATTCAATCAATAAAGGATGTAAAAAAGAGAAGCTCATCCATAGTATTCAATGATGATATCCACGAATATTCCTTCTCTCTTTCAAAAAGTACTCTAATGAAAAGATTTGAAACGACTATCTTTTTAGATGATTTCAAAGTAGATATCTTAGAAAACCCTTTAGATGAGCTATATAATCTTGTAGCTCTAAGAAGTGGAACTATGGGGCTTTCGAAAATAATGCAGACTATTTATCTCCCCTTGTATGGGAAAGGAGGGAAAGTTTTTAATAGTAGTGGATTAAATCAATGGAACGCAAAAGGCAGAGCTAGAGACAAAAATGAAGTATATATACCAATTCCTGCTGAATTTCACAAGTATAATTCTAAATTTTTCCCTGATAAAGATACTATATTTAAATTAAAATTACCAAATGGAGATACAATCGATGCAAAGCTGTGTCAAGAAAATAGCAAAGCATTGATGTCAAATCCAAATAAGGACTTAGGAAAATGGATATTGAGAGATATTTTTAAAATAAAAGAGGGAGAGTTAATTACAAATGAAATTTTGAGAGATTTTGGGGTTGATTCTGTTAGAATTGACAAAATAAATGAGCTTGAATATGAAATAAATTTTGCAAAAACTGCTAGTTATGAAAACTTTATAAAGGATAAAAATGAAATTTACAGGTAAAAATGTACTAGTAACAGGTGCGGCGAGTGGTATAGGGAAGCAGTTAGCGATAACTTTGGCAGGATATGGTCTAAAAGTATGGGTCAATTATCGCTCTCGTCCTGAAGCTGCAGATGCCATAAAGGCTGAGATTGAGGCGAGTGGTGGCGAGGCTGCTGTGATCGGGTTTGATGTCGCTGATGAGAAGGCTTTTATAGAGGGTATTAAAACTATCATATTGAGTGATGGGGAACTTTCGTATCTTGTAAATAATGCTGGTATCACTAATGATAAGCTTGCTATTCGCATGAAAAAAGAGGACTTTACGAGTGTACTTGATATAAATCTAACTTCGGCATTTGTTGGGTGTAGAGAAGTTTTAAAAGCTATGAGTAAAAAACGCTTCGGTGCCATCGTCAATATAGCTTCTATAGTTGGGGAGACTGGTAACGCTGGACAGGTTAACTATGCTGCTAGCAAGGGTGGACTGATTGCTATGACTAAAAGCTTTGCTCAAGAGGGAAGTGCTAGAGGGATTAGGTTTAATGCTGTAACACCAGGGTTTATAGCAACTCAGATGACAGACAAGCTTAGTGATGACATAAAAGAAAGTTATACTTCAAAAATCCCTTTAAAAAGATTTGGGGAGCCTAGTGATATTGCTGAGGCTGTTGCATTTTTACTGAGTGATAGCTCGGCTTATATAACAGGAGAGGTGCTAAAGGTTAATGGCGGAATGTACATGTAGGCTAGATTTAAAGATAATTTTGCTAAAATTATAAATATTTTATTATGAAGGAGCTGTAATGGCACTATTGGAAGATGTTAAAGAAGTAGTTGTAGAGCAACTAAATGTTAGTCCTGATGAGATTAAAGAAGACTCAAAGTTTGTTGAGGATTTGGGCGCAGACTCGCTTGATGTTGTTGAGTTAGTAATGGCACTTGAAGAGAAGTTTGATATAGAAATTCCTGATGCAGATGCTGAGAAAATAGTCACTGTTGGTGATGCAATCAAATATGTAGAAGATCATAAATAGATAAAACTCCCCTCTGGGGGGATCTTGTTTTGTGCAGACAAAAGCTAAGGAGCATTTTTTGAAAAGAGTAGTAGTTACTGGAATGGGTATGATAAATTCCTTGGGTTTAGATAAAGAGAGTTCTTTTAAAGCCATAGTAGATGGAAAGTGTGGCGTTAAAAGAATTTCATCATTTGATACAGAAAAACACTCTGTTAAGATAGCAGCTGAAATTACAGACTTTGATCCAATGCTATATATGAATCCAAAAGATGTTAAAAAATCAGATAGATTTATACAGCTTGGCATAGTTGCAGCCAAAGAGGCGATGAGTGATGCAAATTTTGATTCATTTGATGGCGAAAGATTTGGAGTATCTTCAGCTTCTGGCATAGGTGGACTTCCAGCCATAGAGAAACACTCAATCATAAACCATACTAGAGGGCCAAGAAGAATTTCTCCATTTTTTATTCCTTCTGCTCTTATCAACATGCTTGGCGGAATTATATCGATTGAACACGGCATAAAAGGGCCTAATCTCTCAAGCGTTACAGCTTGTGCGGCAGGAACTCATGCAATTGGTGAAGCTTATAAAACTATGGTCGTTGGTGGAGCAGACAAGATGTTAGTCGTTGGTGCAGAATCTACTATATGCGAAATAGGAATTGCTGGATTTGCTGCGATGAAAGCACTATCAACTCGAAATGATGAACCAGCAAAAGCTTCTCGTCCATTTGATAGAGATAGAGACGGATTTGTTATGGGCGAAGGTGCTGGTGCAATTGTTCTTGAGTTTTATGATGATGCAGTAGCACGCGAGGCTACTATATATGGTGAAATCGTAGGCCTTGGAGAGAGTGGTGATGCACATCATATAACGAGTCCAACACTTGATGGACCTCTTAGGGCTATGAAAGCAGCACTTAAAATGGCTGGCGATGTCAAGATAGACTATGTAAATGCACATGGAACAAGTACTCCTGCAAATGATAAAAATGAGACAGCGGCTGTTAAAGAACTTTTTAGCGACAATCTACCATTGGTAAGTTCTATAAAAGGACAAATTGGGCATTGCTTAGGGGCAGCTGGTGCTATTGAGGCAGTTGTTTGCTTGATGGCGATGAGAGACTCTGTAGTTCCTCCAACAATCAATCAAGAAAATTATGATGAAGATTGTACTTTGGATTATGTTCCAAATTCTGCGAGAAAAGCAGAGCTTAATTGTGTTATTAGTAACTCTTTTGGTTTTGGTGGAACCAATGGTTCAGTCATATTTAAAAAAGTAATCTGATGTCAACTTATCTGGATTTTGAAAACAGTATAAAACAGATTGATGATGATATCGCAAATGCTCGTATAAAAGCAGATAGTGCTGCAGTTGAGATTTTAGAAAAACGGCTTGAAAAAGAGATTTCTAAGACCTATAAAAACCTAAGCGATTATCAAAAACTTCAACTTGCTCGACATCCAGATCGTCCTTATGCCATAGACTATATAAAACTACTTTTAAAAGATAGCTATCAGCTTCATGGCGACCGTGCCTTTAAAGATGACTTGGCGATGGTTTGTTATATTGGGTATCTTGCTGAGAGAAAAGTGATGGTCATAGGAGAGCAAAAAGGGCGTGGAACTAAAAATAAACTAAAAAGAAATTTTGGAATGCCAAACCCAGAAGGATATAGAAAAGCTCTTCGCATGGCTAAATTAGCAGAAAAGTTTAATATACCAGTGCTATTTTTGATAGATACTCCTGGAGCTTATCCTGGAATTGGAGCCGAAGAGAGAGGGCAGAGTGAAGCCATAGCTAGAAACCTTTATGAGATGAGCAGACTAAACACTAAAAGTGTTTCGGTTATCATAGGAGAAGGTGGAAGTGGTGGAGCTTTGGCTATTGGTGTGGCTGATAGAGTGGCTATGATGAGATACTCTGTTTTCTCAGTCATATCTCCCGAGGGTTGTGCTGCTATACTTTGGAATGATCCTTCTAAACAAGAGAGTGCAACGAAAGCTATGAAGATAACAGCAGATGACTTATATGCTTTAGATTTGATTGATGCTGTGATAGATGAGCCTATTATGGGTGCTCATAGAGATAAACTTGCAGCTGCTAAGTCTTTAGGGGAGTATTTTATAAACTCTCTTGAAGAGCTCGATAAGCTTAGTGATGAGGACAGAATAAACAAGCGGTATGAAAAAATCTGCTCTATTGGAGCATTTAGCGAATAAGTACAAGAGGAAAATAATCCTCTTGAGCTAGGATAGTCCAAAAGGGAGGCTCGTAAAGAGCCTCCCTTTTTTAATGCACTTCTCTCCAAATCTTAACTTTCCAAAGGTAAGCAAGGATAGTGAGAATAATCATAAACCCTAGAACTTTAATTCCAAGAGATTCTCGTTCATCTTTTTTTCTATCACCCGCATACTCTATATAAGCTACTACTTGTTCTTGAGCAGCTTGTGTTAAGCCAACTCTTGGCATCGCAGTGCCCGCTAGATGCTTTTGAGGGTTATTTATAAAAGTCTCCAAATAATCTGCACCTCTAGATCTAATAAACATAGATAAATCAGGGGGAACGCTTCCCATATATTTTGCCATCAAAATAGGATCTTTATTACTCATGAGACCAGTATATTTGATGCTATGACACTGCATGCAAGCATCTATATATACTTGTTCATCACTAACTTTTTCTGGTGCTATTGACTGCAAGTAAGCAACTATGTCAGCTAGTTCTTGATCTATATCGCCACCAAGTCCATAGAAATTTGGCATTGGGTGAGGGTTAGACTCATTAAACTTATGGTCATTTAACATAGCCTTTGCAGGATTTTTTATGACTGCAGCTAAAAAGTGGCTGTCAAATATAAGCCCAGCATTACTAAGATCAGGTGGAACAACTCCAAAAGAAGCTGCTGCATCTGCATCATTCATAGGTGCTGGTATACCCTGAGACTCTAATCCATGACAACCAATACAGCCAGCATTCATAAATGCTTCGGCACCTCTTGAGGCATCTCCTGTTTTATCATTTCTTGGCAAGTCTTTGAACTGAAAGTCTGCTGGAGCTACTGCTGGCTTCATAACAGAGTATGCATAAGTATTTACTCCTATATAAGTAAATACTGTAAAGAAAACAACTACTCCTAAAATCTTTAATTCTCTCATTTTGCATCTCTAGCATCTTTTTTGGTTATATACGGCATGATTAAAAATAGTGTTATAAATGTCATCGACGCTATAAATCCTATTACATTATTGATGCCTTTTGGTGGCAATTTACCATATATTGTGAGAATTACCATAGTAAACATCAGCACCCAAAACCAAATTTTAAAGCGAGGACGCTTATGTGCTGGAAGGACTCTAGGATCGCGATCCAAAAATGGAAGTATAACAAATATAACATTTGCAAATGCGAATGCTATGAGTCCAATATCCATAGCCTTTATAGGTCCTATATCAAAAAAGAAGCCTCTTAAAACTTCGTAACTCCACAAGAAATACCACTCTGGGTAGATATATTTTGGTGTTACCATTGGATTTGCAGGTTCAAAATTCACTCTTGGCAAAGAAAAGTCATAAAAGAAGAATACACAAAAGAAAAATATAACCAATGCTACACAAACTACATAGAAATCTTTTGCCAAAAATACTGGCCAAAAAGGAACCACTTTTGATTCTTTTTTATTACCCGCTAAATACTTATCTGCTTCCGCATCAAAGTCAATATCTGCACCTTCTTGATTGTTTACATGAGGAATTCTTAGCGAGTAAAAGTGTATAACGATCACAAATATTATCATAAGAGGTAGTAAAAAGACATGTAACATAAAAAATCTTGTAAGCGTCGAATCTGAAACTGCAAAGTCTCCACGAATCCAAGTTACAACCGCATCGCCTACAACAGGAATACCGCCAAATAGGTTAGTAATAACCTGAGCAGCCCAAAAACTCATCTGTCCCCAAGGAAGTACATATCCAGTAAATGCAGTAGCTGAAAATAGTATAAAAAGTATCATACCACTTATCCAAATCATCTCCCTGCCATTTTTGTATGAACCATAATATATAGCAGTAAACATATGTATATATATCACTAAAAATGCAAATGAAGCTGCAACTGCATGGATATGTCTCCAAAGCCAGCCATACTTAACCTCTTGCATAATCGTAAAGTTTACACTATCAAATGCCAATTTTGCATCAGGCTTATAGTACATCAAAAGAAAAATTCCTGAGATTATAAGTAGTTTAAACATTACAACCAAAACAACACCCATTGCCCATAGGAAGTTTATATCTTTTGGAATCCAATACTCAGTCATCATCACTTTTGCAAGTTTTTTTGTTGCTAATCTCTGGTCAAACCAATCACCAATACCGTTAGCTTTTTTTATTTGTGCCATTTTTTACCCCTGTGCTTTAGCTGCAAGTCTTTTGTACTCTGGACCCTCTTCGCCAAGAACTAACTTCGTTCCATCTATACTAAATGGAGGTATGTCCAAAGGACGAGGTGGTGGACCAAAAAGCACCGTTCCGCTAGGATCAAAATCTCCGCCATGACATGCACAGTGAAAAATCTTTTTGTCAGGTTTCCACGAAGGAATACAGCCCAAGTGTGTACATAAGCCAATCATAACAGCATACTCTTCATTGCCCACTACAACATCTCTATTGTCATTTTTTTTCATTTCAGCTGTTTTTTTTAGTATAAAGATTGGCTTTCCTCGCCATTCAATTGTCTGCAACTCTCCATCTTTCATTGGTGAGAGATCAACCGTGATAAAGCCTGCTGCTTTTACGCTTGGAAGTGGATCCCAAGATGCTTTCATCGCTCCTAGTGACATAATGCCACCAACAGCGGCAAAGCCACCAAATGCCATGCCAAGAAAATCTCTTCTACTCTTCTTTTCTGCCATTCTTACTCCTTTTATCTAGTTTGATTTATTTTATTGAATTTGTTTAAAAAAACGGTTGACTAGGGTCAAATGTAACTTAAAAACACTGCATTTTATTATAAAAGTGTTACAATTTAACTTTTATATAAAATATAGTATCTCAAAAAAGTGCCGTTAAAGTGTTAAGTCATCTACTTTTTACTATATCTCATTTTTATATATATATGGAGTATATCCATAGCTGCTGGAGTCATTCCACTTATCTGACTTGCTGAAAAAAGTGTAGGGGGTTTGAGTTTTTCTAGTTTTTCTACTATCTCGTTGCTTAAACCAGAGATAGATTTAAAATCCATCTCCAGAGGGATTTTTACTTTTAGCATTTTTTTCATCTTGTCGATCTGCTCTTGTTGTTTTTCTATATAGTTTTTATATTTTGCTTCTACTAAAATCTGCTCTTTTGATTCTGGTAAAAAACTATCTATCATATCTGACAACTTTTCTAGTTTTTCTATTGTAAAGTTTTTTCTAGCTACTATCTTTTGTAGAGACATCTTATCTACTATCTTATCTTCCCCGATATCTTTCAAGTATGCAATATTCTCTTTTGAAGGAGTTAGAAAAGTTTGGTTTAAGTAATCTAAACCTTTTTTTAACTCACTCTGTTTTTGAAGAACTTTTTTATAAGTTTTCTCATCAATCAACCCTAACTTATAACCATAAGGAGTAAGCCTTAAATCCGCATTGTCTTCCCTAAGAAGCAGTCTATACTCTGCACGACTCGTAAACATACGATATGGCTCTTTAG
>CAYOWG010000046.1:0-8893 GCA_964407605.1 uncultured Sulfurospirillum sp.
GCTACTCTTTTATGGTTCTGGCAAGACTTGGCTCTTTATATCCCTAGGAATTTTTAAGAGCTATAAGCGTTCTAGCTTGCTTCTATAGTCACTTTTTTGCTCTTCTTCTTGCTGTATTTTTAGGTATTCATCTAGTTTTTTTCTGTTGTCTTCAAAGGCTTTATCAAAATCTGAGTCATCTTTAATGTCATCTTTTGAAAATCTCTCTAAAAGAACATTTGAGCTTCCTGTGATAACTAGGTATTTTCTATCTTGAAACTCTAAAAGAACAACACTATTGGTCTTATCAATCTGTTTTTTGTGTAGAACACTAACTTCTACAGAAGCTAAGTTGCTGTTGCTGGAGTTAAATAACCAAGAGTTTTGGGATTTCATTTTGCTGTTTTTTAGTAACACTTTCTTTTTGAGCCATAACATAAATATAACCATTACGGCTAAAAGTAAGATAACGCTAAGATATCTTCCATCAACCAAACTCTCGCTAGGTTTAGTTCTTAGTGGAGTCTTTACATCAAGTGTGCTTATTTTTTCTTCTGCTTTTGTTGTAGTTACGACTATCGGCTTAGTTCGGATTCTGAGTCCAAAACCGTCTATAGTTTTTGAGGCTATAACGGCTATCTTGCCCTCGCTTTTTAATATGATATTTATCTTGTCTTTATTTGGCTCTAGCGTTATGGCTTGGAGTATGTCTGAATTTATATTTTTTTCTACTAGTTTGTCATAAGTTAAGTCGCCAAGTGTTAGTGTAGTGATATTTTCACCTCTTTTTTGAGAGATTTTCCCCTCGTACGGAGAGTCAAAAGATAACATTATATCAACTCTATCAGTTCTTTCATATATGTTATATGTTAGTAAATTTGCACTACTTGCAAATGAAGTCAAAAGTAAGAAAATAAATAAATTTTTCATGCAAGTTCTCTCTTGAAGTACTGTATAACAGTTTTTGAATCTAGTATCTCATTTATACGAATAGCTAGATTTCTTTCATAAACCATCACTTCACCTTTACCAAAGATTTTGTTATTGACAAAAAGCTCAACACTTTCACCAGCTGGTTTTTTTAGGTCAATTACAGAGCCCTTGTTTAGAGCCAGAAGTTCTCTAATACTCAAATCAGTAGTGCCAAGCTCAGCTATAAAATTGACATTTATATCAACAAGATTTTCATATCCACTGAGTAGTCTATTTTCTAGGTATTCTTTATCATTTTTATTCAAGTCATAACCTTTTTACCAATTATAAATGTACGATTCTTTATCTTATAAAGCAAAAACTCTTCCAACCCTAAAAGCTCAACCCTAGGGACATGTCCTAGGAAAAACGGAGTTGATAGCTTGTACTTTTTATCATTATTTCTCTCTTCCAATATAACCTTTGCAGAACCTACTATCATATTAGCTACTTCTTTTACTAAATCTTCCAAATCATCTTCATTCAGTGAGTCTTCAAAAAGGAGTGCTTTTGAGAACTCGTTTAGGCTATCTTTTTTAAAAAGTAGGTACCATTGAGTCTCTGTATCATCCTCATAAAGTCCGATAGATGCACCATAAAACTCTTTACCAAAGCACTTGGCACTTTTTATCTCTAGTCCAATTATGCTAGTGCAAAAACTTTTTATAGCTATATCTACAGCATTTATCATTTAGTAACCTTTTGAGAATATCATCTATTATATTTGAAGTTAATTAAATAACAAATAAATTCTTGATATACTAAGAAAAAAGGTCAGTTTTGAAGGTTGAAAAAAACCACTTAATAAGATTTATATTAATATCTCTCTTTGAGACAAGTTTTTAGATATGTTATTGATAGAACTCTTTTTGATTGGAATGGTTGTTGGTTTTATGTCTGGTTTATTTGGTATAGGTGGAGGTATAGTTTTAGTTCCTTCACTTATACTTCTTGGTTTTGGAATTAAGACTGCTATTGGGATTTCTGTTATGCAGATGGTTTTTAGCTCTATATATGGCTCATTTTTAAATAGCAAAAGAGGAGCCTTTATCTTAAAAGAGGGACTTTTTCTTGGTCTTGGAGGATTTTTAGGTGCTCAAGGAAGTGGCTTTTTAGTGTCTCTTCTCTCTGAAGAGACACTAAAACTTGTTTTTATTGTCTCAATAGGCTTGGCTATTTATAGGATACTTGGCTCCTTTAAGCCTAGTAGTGAGCCTAGTGTAAGCTCAAATCTAACTCTATTTGTTTTAGGATTTTTTGCGGGACTAATCGCTATAAGTATCGGTGTGGGTGGTGGTATCTTTATAGTTCCTGTTTTGATAGGCTTTATGAATTACGATATAAGAAAAGCTGTTGCTTTGGGACTATTTTTTGTGGTTTTCTCTTCAGTATCTGGCTTTATAAGCCTCTCTTTGTTTGGTCACATAGACTACAAGCTTGGCTTTATAGTAGGCATAAGCTCCTTGATAGGAGTCTTTTTTGGCGTTAAATATGCCCACATAATAGACAATAAAATACACAAAAGATTGCTTTTGGGCATATATACTACCTTCTTGGTAGTGATGATAAATAAACTTTATTTTTAGGAATGATTAGTGAATAGTATAAAAATTTTTGGTGCAAATGAGAACAATCTGAAAAACATAGATTTGGAAATCCCAAAGAACAAGTTGGTGGTTTTTACAGGACTTAGTGGTAGTGGTAAATCGACTTTAGCTTTTGATACACTTTATGCAGAGGGTCAAAGAAGGTATATAGAGTCGCTCACAAGCTACGCAAGGCAGTTTTTGGATAGAGTCGGCAAGCCTGATGTTGAGAGGATTGAGGGCTTGACTCCTGCGATTGCCATCGACCAAAAGACAACAAGCAAAAATCCTCGCTCAACGGTGGGGACCATAACAGAGATTTATGATTATATGAGGCTTCTATTTGCTAGGGTTGGAAAACAGCACTGTCATAAGTGCTCAAAGCCCATCTCTCAGATGAGTGGGGCTGATATCATCGCTGAAGTTTTGAAGCTTCCTGATGGGGCGAAGCTAGTTATCACGAGTCCATTGGTGCGTGAGAAAAAAGGTACATTTGCAGATATGATTGAGTCGCTTAGGCATAAGGGGTATGTTCGAGCGATTATTGATGGGGTGATGGTTCGTCTTGATGAAGATATAGAACTAAGTAAAACAAAAAAACATACCATAAAAGTAATTATCGATAGAGTTGTAGTTAAAGAGGATAATAGAGATAGAATCGCAAGTGATATTGAGAAGTCTTTGGGCGAGAGCTATGGTGAAGTGGAGCTTGAGATACTAAATCACGAAGAGCTAGGCTTGGAGAGCTCACACATACACTACTCCGAGCATCTTGCTTGTTTTGATTGTAAGATTAGTTTTGAGCCACTTGAGCCACTTTCGTTTTCGTTTAACTCACCAAAAGGTGCTTGTCCTATCTGCGATGGGCTTGGCATAAGATATACGATTGACTTAACAAAAGTTATAGACCCCCACAAGAGTATAGATGATGGTGCAGTAAAGCTTTTTTATGGATTTAATAAGGGTTATTATGACAAGTTTTTAAAGGGCTATTGCAAGGCGGCAAAGATAGACATCAATGTGCCTTTTGAGGAGCTCGAAGAGCATGAACAAAAATCAATCTTGCATGGTGGGGTTGATGATGCTAAGTTTACATGGAAAAGACACTCTTTGACTCGTAAGTGGGAAGGCGTGATAAAGATAGCCTATAACATGATAAAAGATGAGAAAAATTTAAGCGATTATATGAGTGAAAAGAGTTGTGATAGATGCTCAGCTCATAGGCTAAAACAAGAGAGCCTAAGTGTACATGTAGCCTCAAAAAACATAGGCTCTTTGCTCGATATGCCTATAGATAAAACTTTGGAATTTTTTCAAAACGAGAAGAATTTTGAGTATATGAGTGAGCAGCAGCATATGATAGCAGCTTCGATTTTAAAAGAGATACGAGAAAGGCTATTTTTCTTGTTTGATGTTGGGCTTGGGTATATCACTCTTGGGCGAGATGCTAGGAGTATCAGTGGCGGAGAGGCTCAAAGGATTAGGATTGCTTCACAGATAGGTAGTGGTTTGACTGGTGTTATGTATGTACTTGATGAACCTAGTATCGGGCTTCATGAGAGAGATACGCTAAGACTTATAAGAACTCTAAGAAACCTACAAAAAAAAGGCAATAGCGTCATAGTGGTTGAGCATGACAAAGAGACTATTGGGGCTGCTGATTTTATAGTAGATATAGGACCAAATGCTGGAAAGTATGGTGGCGAGATAGTTTTTGCTGGGAGTATTGAGGAGCTTAGAGAGAGCGGAACTTTGACGGCTGATTATCTAAGCGGAAAGAGAGTTATAGACTATCAAAAAAACAGAAAGCAAAAAGATTGGATAGAGCTTAGTAGCGTATCAGTTAACAATATAGTAGATTTACATGTAAAGATACCCTTACGAAATCTAGTTGGGATTACAGGGGTTAGTGGTAGTGGAAAAAGCTCGCTTATACTTCAGACGCTTTTGCCTGTTGCAAAAGAGCTATTAAATCGAGCTAGAAAAGTCAAAAAGATAGATGGGGTTGAGTGTCATGGACTAGAGCTTTTGGATAAGGTTATATATCTTGACCAAAGCCCGATAGGACGAACTCCTAGAAGTAATCCAGCAACTTATACAGGTGTGATGGATGAGATAAGGACACTCTTTTCAAAAACAAAAGAGGCGATGCTAAGAGGCTACAAGATAGGGCGGTTTAGCTTCAATGTCAAAGGTGGAAGATGTGAAAAGTGCCAAGGAGAAGGCGAGATAAAGATTGAGATGCACTTTTTGCCAGATATCCAAGTAAAGTGCGATACATGTAGGGGTGCAAGATATAACGCTCAAACTCTAGAGATAAAGTACAAGAGTAAATCAATCTCTGATGTGTTAGGAATGAGCGTTAATGAAGCTTTGGAGTTTTTCAAAGCGATACCAAAGATAAGACAAAAACTTCAAACTCTTGAAGATGTTGGGCTTGGTTATATCACTTTGGGGCAAAATGCGGTAACTTTGAGTGGAGGAGAGGCTCAAAGAATAAAACTTGGAAAAGAGCTAAGCAAAAGAGATACAGGAAACACACTATACATACTCGATGAGCCTACTACGGGCTTGCACTTTGCTGATGTAGATAGGCTTACAAAAGTGCTACATCACTTGACTGATTTGGGTAACTCTGTTTTAGTTATAGAGCATAACATGGATATCATAAAAAACTGTGACTATATCATAGATATGGGACCTGAGGGCGGAAGCTACGGAGGAAAGATAGTTGATTTTGGAACACCTCTACATGTAGCGTCAAATCACAAAAAAAGCGGAAGCTATACAGGTAAGTTTTTGGCAAAAGAACTTAGTTTAAATAAAAATCTGCTAAAATAAAAGAAAAAGATATCAAGAGGTAACAATGCTAGAAAATATAACCCAACGGATAAAAACACTACCTCCGTTACCAAAGAGTTTTCATGAGATAAATGCAATTTGTATGGATGAAAATGGTACTGTAAGTCAGCTTGCAAAAGTGATAGAGACTGACCCAATGCTTGTAGCAAACCTACTAAAAGTAGCAAACTCTCCTCTTTATAGTTTTAGGCGAGAGATAAAGTCTGTTCTTCAGGCTATATCTTTGTTTGGCATGTCCACAACTAGAGCTTTGACTACTGATATATCTATAAAAAAACTTCTCAATGTCGATATCGAGCCTTATGGGATAAACCCTGAAGATTTTGTTCATATTTCTGGCTTGCAGAGTCGTTTGATGCGAGAGTGGTACGATAAAGTTGATAGAAAAAAACTTGACACTCTTTTTCTTGCGGCACTTCTTCAAGAGACTGGTAAGATACTTATAGCCGATGAGATAGTAAAAAATGACGAAGTAGTGCAGTTTAAATCTGAGATTAAGACTGCTGTAAATATAGCTCAAGTTGAACAATCATTTGTAGGGACTACGACTGCTAAGATAACAGCGAAGATATTTGAGCATTGGGGATTTGATGAGACTATGGTAGAAGCCATATCTTATGCTGATAGTGTGGAGGAAGCAGCAGAGCATATAAGAGAGTATTCACTTGCTTTGAAGATTGTAAAAACTGCAGTCCCTATAAATGCACCTTTGAGCGAGAGAAGTGTGACTATAGCCTTGAGTCTTGTAAGAGGTGAGGGATATAATGAGGCAGTTTTTGCTGATGCAATAGAGAAGATAATAGAAAATTTTTAATGAAAACACTAACAATCATAGACACTTTTGGTTTCTTTTTTAGGAACTACTACGCTCTTCCAAATCTTAGAAACAAAGATGGCTTTCCTACAGGACTTATAACTGGATTTGCTAACTTTATATATACTCTAAAAGAAGATTATGCGACTGATTATATACTTTTTGCACTTGATGCGAAAGGTAAAAGCTTTAGGCACGAGATAGACCCAAACTATAAAGCAAATCGCTCACCTGTACCAGAGGATTTGAAAACTCAGCTTCCTGTTGCGATTGATTGGATAGAAAAGATGGGGTTTAAGAGCTTTTTACAGCAAGGTTTTGAGGCTGATGATGTTATAGCAGCTGCAACAAAGTTTGCAAAACAAAATAGCATAAAAGTTCGTATCGTGAGCCACGATAAGGATTTGTATCAGTTGATTGAAGATGGTAAAGTTACTATATATGACCCTATGAAAAAGCAAGAGATAGATAGAGAAAAATGTTTTGAAAAGCTTGGCGTTTATCCTGAAAAAGTTGGGGATTATCTTGCTATCGTTGGAGATGCGGCTGATAATATCCCTGGAGTTAAGGGCATAGGAACTAAGGGAGCAAAAAAACTACTTAGCGATTTTGACTCAGTTGAAGATATATATAAAAACTTAGAGAGTGTTGCAAATCCTAGAAGTCAAAAACTTCTTCAAGAGAGTAGAGACAATGCATTTTTAAGCAAAAAACTAGTTAGACTTGATGATAGTTTGGATCTGTCTGCAAGATTTGAGAGTTTTAGCTTTCCTGATAATCAGCCTTTGGAAAATATAATCGAAGAGCTTGAAAAGTATGATATGAAAGGCATACTTTCTCGTATAAAATATAGTCCAAAAGTAAAAAAAGTAGAGCAGAAACATACTTTTGAGCCTATTTTGCTAGATACAAAAGAGAAACTTTTTGCTGTGCTCGATACTCTTACGCGCAACGATTTAGTTGCTTTTGATACGGAGACAACTGGGCTTGATGTGAAGAAGGCACAGATAGTTGGATTTTCTTTTGCGACAGATGATTCAAAGGCTTATTATGTGCCTATTGCTCACTCTTATCTTGGAGTTAGTGAACAAGTTAGTCTTGAAGATGCAAAAAAAGCGATAGAGAAAATCTTTACATGTAGAGTCGTAGGACAAAATCTCAAGTATGATTTTGCAGTCGTAAAGAGAAACTTTGGCTCTTTACATGTAGAGAACTTTAGCGACACTATGATACTAGCTTGGCTTCTAAATCCAGAGCAAAGCGCGGGACTTGATGCACTTGCTTATAAGTTTTTTGCTTATAAGATGGCCAAGTTTAAGGATGTCGTGCCAAAGGGACAAAACTTTTCAGCAGTAGATATAGAAGATGCCTGTAAGTATGCTAGTGAAGATGCTTGGATGACTTATAAGCTATATAATAAACTCACCGAGATGCTTGACCCTGCTCTTTTAAGACTAGCAAGAGAGATGGAGTTCTCTTTTATAAAGGTTCTTTTAGCAATGGAAGAAGAGGGCATAAAAATCGATACTGATTACTTCTCAAAACTCTCTTTGAAAACTAGTGAGATTATAGAAAAACTAAAAATTGATATATTTAAGATGAGTGGTATGGAGTTCAACCTAAACTCTCCAAAACAGCTTGGTGCAGTTTTGTTTGAACATCTAAACTTAAAAGTAATCAAAAAAACAAAAACTGGTTTTAGCACTGATGAGAGTGTTTTGACAAAACTACTTGATGAGCATATAGTTATCCCAAAGATACTAGAGTACAGAGAGCTTCATAAACTACTCTCGACTTATATAAAGCCACTTTTAAAACTAGGCCTTGAGTCCAAAGAGGCTCGCATACATACCTCTTTTTTGCAAACAGGAACAGCGACAGGCAGACTAAGCTCCAAAGACCCAAATCTTCAAAATATCCCAACAAGAACAAAGCTTGGACGAGAAGTAAGAGAGGGTTTTGTGTCAAAAGAGGGATATAGTTTTATAGGCATTGATTACTCCCAGATAGAGCTTAGGCTTTTGGCTCATTATAGTGAGGACGAAGCTTTGCTAAGTGCTTTTAATAGCAACCTTGATATACATAGGCAAACTGCCTTAAAACTTTTTGGCGAAGAGTTGGCTGATGAGAAAAGAGCAGTTGCAAAGAGTATAAACTTTGGACTACTTTACGGTATGGGTGCAAGAAAACTTGGTCAAACTCTAGGTATCACTCAAGAAGAGGCAAAGGGGCATATAGAAAACTACTTTAAATCTTTTTCTGCCGTAAAGAGCTATTTGCAAAGCATTAGTGATGGTGCTAAAAAAGATGGATTTGTAGATACTCTTTTAGGAAGAAGACGCTATTTTGACTTTGAAAATGCAAATGGCATGCAGGTTCCCATGTATGAGAGAGAAGCGGTCAATACTCGTTTTCAAGGGAGTGCGGCTGACCTTATAAAGCTCTCCATGATACAAATCCAAGATGAGATTTGTGATGATGACTCAAAGATGCTACTTCAAATCCACGATGAGCTTATCTTTGAGATTAGAGATGGATACGCCAAAGAGTTTGCAAAAAAAGCAGTAGAGATTATGAAAAATATATACAAATTAAGAGTTAAGCTAGAAGCTAGTGTTTGTATAGGAAAAAACTGGGGAGAACTAAAGTAGTATTAGTTATCTTCTACTAATTTATTCAT
>CAYOWG010000047.1:0-6820 GCA_964407605.1 uncultured Sulfurospirillum sp.
CTACACAAAAAGACGGAAGCGTAGATGAGAGTGCAAAAAAAGAGGCGAGAGAGAGAATCTTTAGAAAAGGACATCTTCTAAAAGAATTAGCGACAGGATACAGCTCTAGTGAGAGATTTCTCAATGCTCTAACACTTGGAAGTGGCGAGATAAGCAAGGGCGAGGGAGTAAATCTGCTAAGTATTCATGCGAGCAAAGGCTTGGAGTTTAGTGAAGTTTATGTGATTGATTTGATGGACGGCAGATTTCCTAATAGAAAACTGATGAGCAAAGGCGGAAGTTTAGAAGAAGAGAGAAGACTTTTTTATGTAGCAACAACAAGAGCGAAAGATAGATTGTTACTCTCTTATGCAAAGTATGATAAAATAAAAAAAATAAATTATATCCACTCACCTTTTCTGAAAGAGGCTGGGTTGGTTAATTAAATATTCAGTTAATTAATGTACGATAAAGTTTATAAAATCTACAGGAGTGTTTTGTGGGAAAATCTATGTTAGGATTGTTTATGATTTCAACTTTTATGCTTGGGGGGGTAAAAACGGTAAATGCGACACCAGAAGTTGTCAAGAGTGGTATCAAGATAATAGATATAAGAACAGAGCCCGAGTGGCTTCAAACAGGTATTGTTGAAAACTCAATAGCGATAACTTTTTTTGATGCTAGAGGAAACTATGATGCAAGAAAATTTTTGGATCAGCTAAATCTACATGTAAAAAAAGGCGAAGAGTTTGCTATCATCTGTCGTACGGGAAACAGAACAACTACTATATCAGAGTTTCTTGGTAAAGAGGGTTATAATGTAATCAACTTACAAGGGGGCGTTGTCCATCTTGAGAAGCAAGGTTACAAACTGCTACCTTACAGTAGATAGTTTTTACATGTAAGGGTCTTTGCCCTTACATGTAAAGCTTTTTTATAGTGCTTTAGCTATGATTTTGTTTAGTCTTTTTGCAAATCCTGATATGTCTTTAACTTTCATGCCTTCACTCAGTCTTGCTTGATCCATAAGTAAAAAAGAGACATCATTTAGTAGTGAGTCATCTTTTTGTTTTAATAGTTTTTCAAAAATCTCATGTTTTGGGTTAATTTCTAGGATAGGCTTTACAGTTGGAAGGTTATCTTGTCCCATCTGTTTTAGCATCTGTTGCATCTGAAAATCAGGGTCATTTTTGTCATATATGAGAACTGATGGAGAGTCGCTTAGGCGGTTTGAGATTTTGACATCTTTTGCATCATCTTTTAAAATCTCTTTCATCTTTCCTAGTATATCCTTAAACTCATCTTCACTTTTTTTAGCTTCTTCTTTATCCTCTTTTATCTCTTCATCTATATCTGAGTTATTGACTGGTTTTATCGGAGTTTTATCATACTCGTTTACCATAGGCATAACAACACTATCTACTTCATCATCAAGCAAAAGCACTTCTATATCTTTAGCTTTAAACTGCTCTATAAGAGGAGAGTTACGAAGTAGTGCTTCTTCTTCGCCTGTGATATAGTAGATAGACTTTTGCTCTTCTTGCATAGCTTCTTTGTACTCTTTTAGAGTGATTAGCCCATCTCTCTTACTTGATTTGAACATAACTAAGTCCAAAAGTGCATCTTTGTTTTCATAGTCGCCATAAAGACCCTCTTTTAGAACTTTTCCAAAAGTCTTATAAAACTCAAGGTATTTTTCTTTGTCTTTGGTCTGAAGTTTTTTAAGTTCCCCAAGTATCTTTTTAACACTTGATTTTTTGATAGTCTCTAAGATGCGATTTTGTTGAAGCATCTCACGACTAACATTGAGTGGCAAGTCCTCAGCATCGATGATACCTTTTACAAATCTAAGATAAACAGGAAGCAACTCTTTTTCATCATCAGTGATAAAAACTCTTTTTACATAAAGCTTTACTCCAGGCTGATAGTCCATACGAAAAAGATCCATAGGAGCAGTTGAAGGGATATAAAAAAGCGTAGAGTACTCTATAGTGCCTTCTGCTTTTATGTGAATCCAGAGGATTGGGTCGCTGCTGTCATGTGAGATTTGCTTATAAAAATCTTTATACTCATCTTTTTTAATCTCACTTTTGCTCATACGCCATAGTGCAGATGCTTTGTTGATTTGTGTATTGATAATCTTTGTTTTTGAAGGCTCTGTCTCTTTGCCTTCATCATCTTTAACAGCAGGAATTGTCTCTTCTTTGTCCATCCATATACCAAAAGGGATATGATTTGAGTACTTTTTGATGATAGACTCTATACGGTACTGCTCTAAAAACTCGCTCTCATCGTCTTTGAGATATAGCTTTATGCTAGTTCCGTGAGTCTCTTTTGCGGTTTCTATTATCTCATACTCTCCTTTGCCTTCACTTATCCATGTAAAAGCCTTTTTATCATTTGCTTTTTTTGAAGTAACTTCTATCTTGTCTGCAACCATAAAGCCAGCGTAGAAGCCAACACCAAATTGACCTATCATATTTGAGTCTTTTTTATGGTCACCACTTAGGTTTTGTATAAAAGACTTTGTTCCACTTTTTGCGATAGTCCCTAGATTTTCTATCAACTCTTTCTTAGTCATACCAATCCCGTTATCGCTTATAGTAAGAGTTTTTGCCTCTTTGTCTATCGCTATATCTATGCGAGGCTGATACTCAAGAGCTTTAAACTTTTCATCGGTAAGTGTTAGATAGTTTAGTTTATCTAGTGCGTCTGATGAGTTTGAGATGAGTTCTCTTAAAAATACCTCTTTGTTTGAGTACAAAGAGTGTATCATAAGATCAAGAAGTTGTGTTACTTCTGTTTGAAACTGATGTTTAGCCATGTTATTTTCCTTGATTTAAATTGTTTTGGCAATTATAGCAGTAGTTTGCTAAAAATATACTAAAGTTATGTTTTAAAAGTAAGTAAACTTTAGTCTAGTAGCATCAAGTTATTATCTTAAAAAGTGTTCAATTATCTTAAAACCAGCCCCTGCTGCTATGATAGTTACTGTTACATTTAAAAAGATATTTAAAAATCCCAATAAAAAACTACCAGCACTTAAAAGCCAAAATGTCTCTAAAGCAAATGTAGAGTAGGTTGTCAAAGCTCCCATCACGCCAGTTGAGAGAAATAACTTCATAGGAAGAGAGAAAAAAGTTGTATATGTAAAAAGAGCAAATAAAACACCCAAGATAAGGCTACCAAGCACATTGACCCCAAGTGTTCCAAGGGGAAGATCATGAGGGACATTGTGGTTTATAAGACCATTGAGATAGGCACGCCCAACAGCCCCTATAAAACCACCACTACCTATAGCTAAGAGTGTTATCCAGCTCATCATTTAACCTTTTTTGCATATCTTCTCTTATCTTTTCAAGCCAATTTTCATCTTTTTTTGGCTCAACCGAATCTAAGTATATGATAGAAGCCTCGCCACTTCTTGAGGTTAGTTTTTTTGAATCAAGAAGATACTGTGTATTGACAAGAAGTATAGGTTGAACTTTTAGATTTAACTTCTCAGCCAATATCTTAGCACCAGCCTGAAACTCTAAGATAGTTTTACCGTCCGAGCGAGTTCCTTCAGGAAACATCACTATGACTCTTCCTTCGCTTATCCTCTCTTTGCTTAGTTTTATGATTTTTATGATTGAGCGTTTGTTTTTTCTGTCGATTGATATCATCTTTGGAGCTTTCATAATGTGACCAAAGAGAGGTATATCTTCAATCTCTTGTTTTCCAACCCAGCATTTATCTCTATCATCAAACGCTTCAAGCACAACTATATCAGCCAAGCTTTGATGATTTATGAGGTATAGCTTAGCTTCTTTATCTGCTTTGCCTAGAGATTTGATTTTGATGCCCATTAAAAAAAGTTGGATTTGTGAGAACTTTTTTCTCAAAAAATAGTTTTTATCTCTAAAGATATACATAAGTGCGATAGTCACTAAAATAGATACAGCAAACTCAAACGCTATAAATATCCCTCTAATCTTTGCTATCATATTCATCCTTTTCTATCCAGCCTATTTTTCCATTTGGGAGTATTATCTTTATATACTTATCTTTTTCATGCAGTTTTTGAGCATAAAGTGTTCTGCTTGTGACATAAAAAACCGTTGATTTTTCAATTGGAAGTATTTTCATCTGACTTCCTTTAGCTACCTTGACGCTATTAAAAGGGTTTTTGTTGTAGATAAAAAGTGCAACTAGCATAGCAAGAAGAACGATATAAGTCTTTCGTCGCCTTTTAATAAACAGTAAGATAAGCCCAAGTGCAACAAGTCCATAAGCTCCATCTTTGTAAATCTGCAAGCTACTTTTGGCTGGATTTATATCTATCTGTGTGCTTATCTCTTCATCTGCGACAACTATAGGAAGTGAGATTTTTTCAAATCTATTTGTATCTTTATCAAAATATGAAAAAGTAAACTCTTTTGTATAATCAGGCACTATAGCATAGTAAAATATCTTAAAATATGGCAGATTTTTGCTACTTGAATCAATCCCATCTCGTATAACCCACTCTAAACTAAAGTCATCTAGGTTTGCGATTTTTGCTTCTATCTCCAAAACAACTATAAGGTTTTTATCATCAAATCTTGTAGTTCTTTTTTTTAAAACTTTTAGTGATTGTGCTATAACTCCACTAAAGTATTTTGTTGAGTTTAGTTTGATTATACTTGGTGTAATTGCTTCAAGAGTCTGAGAATCTATCTTGAGTGAGTTTTGATATATATTTAAACTTAAAGACGGCAGTTTTGCAGTGATATCATCTACTTTCATATAGAATGTATTATAGAAGATATTGTCACTAAACCACTTCCATTTTGCATCTGGGTTTATAACTGTTAGGTGCTCAGTCTCTTCGAAGCTATTTGTCATCTCTTCAAAATCATCATTTGCTATGATTGCTTTAACTTTTATCTTAAAAAGTTCTCCAACATAGACCTTTGATGGAACATATTCATAAGACAAAAAGATAGATTGTGCTTTTTCTTCTACTACTGTATCTGTACTGTTTGAGTCAAAAAAACTAAAAGCATATACAAAAGTGTTAAAGCAGATGAGTAATACAAAAAGATATCTCATTACTCTGACATAAAACCTTCTAGCATTTTTATGCCATCAGTTGAACCTAGAAGCGTCTCTATTGCTCGCTCTGGATGAGGCATAATACCAAATACATTTCTGTTTTCATTGCAGATACAAGCTATCGAATCTACTGAACCATTTGGGTTTTTATCGATTCCATTTTCATCGCAGTATTTTAGAAGAACTTGACTATTTTTATAAAGCTTCTCTAATCCTTGCTTATCTATAAAGTAGTTTCCTTCTCCATGAGCGATAGGGATATTTACTACATCATTTGCACTGAGTTTTTCAAGAAATTTGTTTTTGTTATTTATAACTCTTAGATGATGGTATTTAGATATAAAATGAACACTTGAGTTTCTTTTCATAGCACCTTCTAGCAGCCCCATCTCTAAAAGCATCTGAAAGCCATTACAAATTCCAAGAACAAACCCACCTTCATCAGCAAATCTAATCACATCTTTCATGATAGGAGAGAACTTAGCAATAGCAGCACTTCTTAGATAATCACCATAGCTAAAGCCACCAGGCAATACAACTAGGTCTGTATCACTTGGAAGAGTTTCGCTTTTATGAAAAACAAGCTCAACGCTAGCTCCAAGTTTCTCATAAGCATACTTCGTATCGACTTCACAGTTAGTCCCAGGAAATACTACAACAGATACTTTAAACATTACGCTATTTCAATCTCATAGTTTTCTATAACAGTATTTGCCAAAAGCTCTTCACACATATCAGTAACTCTTGCTCTAGCTTTGTCTTTGTCGGTTTCGCTTACTTCCATCACTATCTGTTTTCCAATTCTGACATCATCAACTTCACCAAAACTAAGAGCACTTAGTGCATGATGAACTGCCTTGCCTTGTGGGTCAAGAACACCCTCTTTTAATTGTATATTTATTACGATTTTCATTTTACTATCCTGTTAAAATTCTATTTAACACTTCTTCATAAGCAACTTTTACATTGCCAAGTCCTTGTCTAAAAACATCTTTGTCTAGCTTTTCGTTTGTATCCATATCCCAAAAACGACAACTATCAGGGCTGATTTCATCTGCAAGAAGGATATTGCCCTCTTTATCGACTCCAAACTCTACTTTAAAATCAACCAAGCTAAGTCTTCTTTTTGCAAAGAATTTTTTTAGTATAGAGTTTATCTCGCGACCAAGCCTTTTTAGCTCTTCAAGGTCGCTCTCACTCTTGACTAGTCCCATCATAATACAATGTTCATCATTTATAATAGGGTCATTCAGAGCATCTTCTTTATAATAAAACTCCACTAGCGAAAACGGTAAAACTGTTCCTTCTTTGATACCAAGTCTTTTTGTAAGCGATCCAGTTGCTATATTTCTTACAACAACTTCAAGCATGATGATATCCACTTTTTTTATAAGCTGATTTGTATCATCAAGAGTTTTTACAAGATGAGTTTTGATGCCTTCTTTTTCCAAAAGTGCGAAGAGTCGTGTGCTGATTTTGCAATTTAGAGCACCTTTTCCCTCTTCACTGCCTTTTTTTTCGCCATTGCCAGCAGTTAGGTCGTTTTTATATTGTGATATCAAAAGATTTTCATCTTCTGTTTTAAAAAGTCTTTTTGCTTTTCCCTCATAGAGTAGCTCTTGTTTTTGCACTTTTATCTACCTGAGCGTTTTATATCAAGTACTTTGATGATATCAACAGCACTTTTTAGTTGCAAATCTTTAAGCAAGTCATCTTCAGTGATGATTGTTTTTCTATCTTTTTTCTCCTCTTTTTTCTCCTCTTT
>CAYOWG010000047.1:6920-8821 GCA_964407605.1 uncultured Sulfurospirillum sp.
CATCTTCAGTGATGATTGTTTTTCTATCTTTTTTCTCCTCTTTTTTCTCCTCTTTGCTATTAACTTTTTTTAACTCTTCTTCTAAGTGCTGCTTTAAATCTCTCTCTTTTATCATAAAATCATTCTCTTTATGAGGAACAGCCGCAGAGTGAACTATGATATCAGGCGTAACACCTACTGCTTGGATAGTTCTATTACTTGGTAGGTAGTACCTAGCAATCGTAAGTCTTAATGCCTCCTCTTTGCCTATTGGAAGTATGATTTGAACACTTCCTTTTCCGAAAGTTTTTTCTCCAACTATGATAGCTCGTTTGTGGTCTTGTAAGGAGCCACTTACAATCTCACTAGCACTTGCACTTCCTCCGTTTACTAGGATTACTAAAGGTATGTCCAATATCGTTCCAGGAGCGGTAGCATTAAATTGACTATTTTGCTCTTTAACTCTACCTTTTTGAGATACTATAACACCCTCGTTGATAAAAAGGTCAGTTAGTCCAACAGCTTGGCTTAAAAGCCCACCAGGGTTGTTTCTCAAATCCAAGATAATTCCCTTTATATCTCTGTTTTTACTTAGTGCTTCTTTTGTTTGCTTAACAACTTTTTTATCAAAACTAACAACTCTTATGTAAAGGATATTGTCTTTTTCAATAGTTTTTGTATATACAGAGTCTATTTTTATGATATCTCTTGTGATTGGCACTAAAATCGGTTTACTCTCTCCTTCTCTTACGATTGTAAGAGTGAGGCTAGTCCCTGGCTTTCCTCTCATGATGCTTACTGCTTCATCTATAGTCATATTGAGTGTTGATTGGTCGTTGATTTTGAGTATGATGTCACTAGCCTCTACACCAGCTTTATCAGCAGGAGTTCCCTCGATAGGAGCGATGATAGTCAAAGCTCCATCTCTTATGCCAATAGTGATACCAAGCCCACCAAACTCGCCATCAGTCTGTATCTTTATGTTTTCAAAATGTTTTTCATCAAGAAAAGATGAATGAGCATCAAGGTTTGTCAAAAGCCCCTCGATAGACTTGTTTACAATCTCTTGAATCTTCAAATCATCAACATAATACTTCTCAACTGCTCCAAGAACCTTCGTAAATTTTGCAAGCGATGAGAGCCTACTCTCTTCAGTCTGTGGAGCGTCTTTTGCATCCAAAGAAGAAGTAAGCATAAGAGTAACACCAACAATCGTTGCTATAAATCCAAAACTGATAAATTTTATATGTTTCATCGTAAATATACCTTATAGTAAAATAGACATAGATTATATAGAAACTTTACTAAAAAGTCTATAGGCATAAATATTGTTTATAGAGAATTGTATATTTTTTTCAAAACAATCTGTTTTATATATCTTTTTAAGTATTGCTGTTAAAACATTGATAGCAACACTATTTCCAAATTGTTTGTAGGCTTGAGTAGTAGAGGGGTTGATTGTAAAGCTTTCAGGGAAGCCTTGTACTCTAGCATACTCTCTTGGAGTAAGTTTTCTTATGTGACCTCCTTTGTTTACATACCCAAACTTTCTGATATGTTAAGACAGCTCGTTTATCTACTTGGTTAAATCCAGCTGTTTTGTTTGCTTTTTTAAGGATTTTAAGGATATATTTTCTATATGTAGGGTATTATCAATCTGAATCAATACTCTGATTTGAATATCAGCTTTGTCATCCCTATCCTTCATATATGTCTAATTATATCATAATTTTTGTTCAAATACTTTCGTTTATTTACTAAAGAAACTTGACAATAATAGACTAAAGTTGTATAATTACTTATAAAAAACAGGAGAACGATATGAACAACAATATTTTTGAAAAACTAACACATCAGATGAGACAAGCCATAGAGAGTGGCGTGAGCCTTGCTTTGCACTCAAAAAACAGTGAGGTTTTGCC
>CAYOWG010000048.1:0-1445 GCA_964407605.1 uncultured Sulfurospirillum sp.
GTTTTTTAGGAGTATTTAGACCTGTGATCGATATGGAAGTTTGCACGGGATGTGGATTTTGTTATAGTGTGTGTCCACCTTATGCTATAAAATACCAGCCAATTAAGGAGAAGTTATGAGATACTTAGTTGTGATTTTAGCTTTTATTATAGGGCTTCAAGCTCAAATTATAAAGCCTTATACATCTATCGAAGCAAGTGGTAATGTTATAGATATAGTTATATCTGGTAATATGCTTTTAGTAAGTACGGATAGCGGTACTATCGAGTCTTATAAGATTGATACAAAAGACCAGATGATGAGAGTCGAGTTTCCGATGATAACAGACTTTATGGGCGATGCCATATACCCTAAAATCTTCTCAACAGACTATCTTAAGAGTTTAGATAAGTACCTAGCAGTTGTTCAAGGTGTAACTGGCTCAAGGGAGCTATTTGTTATAAAAGATGGCATAAAAACAAAGCTGATTGATGAAAAAGAGAGGCTGTTTATATCCAAAGCCAAGTTTGTAGATGAAAATCGTATCATAATTGCACTTTTAAGTAACGAATATATACTTTTTGATATAGAAAAGAAGAAGAAAATATATCGTTTACATGTAAGCTACTCACACTTTTCAGATTTTATGTTAAGTGAAGATAAAAGTATGCTAGTAGGTGGTTCAGAGTCTGGTGAGATAACTGTACTAGATGTGCAGAGTGGTAAAATTATAAAAACACTAAAAGGTGGAAATGTTGATAATATTTACAAGGTAGATACAAAAAGTGGCAAAGCTCTTGGTGCTGGACAAGATAGAAGAGGGATAGTATATGATATTGAGAGCGGCTCTTTTGTGAGGTTTGATGCAGAGTTTTTGATATACGCAGGAGCTCTTAGCCCAAGTGCAAAAAGAGCAGCATTTGCCTTTACTGAGAACAATTATATAGTAGTCTTTGACCTCGCTTCCCAAGAGAAAATATACACTCTAAAAGGTCAAAAAACTACACTTAATAGCATAGTTTTTATAGATGAAGATACTATAGTGAGCGGAAGTGACGATAGATTTATAATGATATGGAAGTTAAACTAAAGGAGAAAGAAAAATGAAATATACAGAAGTAACTACTTCGTGCTTGAGTCGTGAGGAATTTAACTCGGACTTGTTTGAGTTAAAGGGGATAGTAAAATGAATGTGTCTAGTATAGTAATTCAAGCAAGAAATGAGTATATAGAAGGTTTGGTTGAGCAGATAAAAAATTGTGATTATTGTGATTACCATTTTCATAATGCTTCTATAGGTAAGATTATAGTAACAGTAGAGGGTGAAGGTATATCAGAAGAGATGGAAAAAGTAAGAAAGCTTGAGTCTTTAAAGTATGTTCTCTCAGCAGAATTGATGATGTCTTATAGTGAAGATGAGCTTGATAGGGAGCGAGATAAATTAGTAAATAGTGATGTTGTTCCAG
>CAYOWG010000048.1:1545-8515 GCA_964407605.1 uncultured Sulfurospirillum sp.
GTCTCTTTTCCCACCATTCTTTTTTTGATGTTGAGCTCAAGTATAAGGGGTAAGCCAAAAGCAGCAGTTTTGCCGCTTCCTGTTTTTGCTTTTGCTAGAACATCTTGTTTTTTGAGGATTAGAGGCAGGGTTATCTCTTGAATGGGAGTAGGGCTTTTGTATCCTAGGTTGTTTAAGTTGCTTATCATATCTTTGTTTGATATAAGGTCAGAAAAATTCAATATAAAGTTCCTTTGTGCTATTATGTCTGATTATATCATAATCAAAGGAATCAAGTGGGAAGTTTTAAAAGTAGTTGTTTTTCGCGTATTTTTGGTAGTTTTGCTTCAAAAGAGTTTCGTCCTTTTGTACAAAAGATGATAAATAAAACCTATGTAAAACTGATGAAGGTTGATTTGAGTGATTTTTCAAGTGCTGAGGAATACAGCACTTTAAATGCACTTTTTACAAGAGCATTAAAAACTCCTAGAGAGATTGAGTCAAGTGAAGATGAGCTTATATCTCCTTGCGATGCTTTTATAAGTGAGTGCGGGGATATTGAAGAGCAAAAAGCCTTGCTAATAAAAGGACACTCATACAGAGTAAGAAACTTTTTAGGCGATTATGTGTTAAAATCCCAAAAAGATAGACTCATAGAGGGCAAATATCTCAACTTTTATCTCTCACCAAAAGATTATCATCGCTATCATGCTCCACTTGATATGCAAATCAAAAAAGCAGTTCATATCCCTGGAAAACTTTATCCCGTAAACTTTACTTGGCTCAAAAAAATACCAGAGCTTTTTATAGAGAACGAAAGAGTAATTTTAGAGTGTTATACCAAAGAAGAAAAACTTTTTTATATGGTTTTTGTTGGAGCTCTCAATGTCGGAAAAATGCAGTTTATATTTGACCACAACATACAAACCAATGTCAAATCAGGAAAAGAACAGCCTTACATGTACGAAAACCTTTATCTAAAAAAAGGGGATGAGTTAGGTCGTTTTGAGATGGGCTCAACCATCATAATGCTTTTTGAGAAAGATATGGTTGAGCTTACATGTAAGAGTGATAATCCTATAAAGTTTACAGATGTGGTGGCTAGGCTGACTTAGGAAGTTCATTATACTTGCGTTTTGCATACTAGATTATAAAGATTGCCAAAATCCATACAAAAGCAACAAGTCCCCACCAATAAAAACTAAGTGGAAGTTGAAAATACGCAAATATGCAATAGCCCTAAGAGAAATTCGCCAAAAGCAAATAGTGATAGCATGCCCACAATCCACAAGACAAAACCAACTTTTTGTGCATATACAACAACCTCTTTGGCTCTTTCAAAAAGTCTTGCACCATTGTTTTGAGATACTATGGCTAAAACTGCAACATTGATACCGATACTTGGAAGTAAAAAAATCTGCTCAATTCTAATAGCTATCCCATAAGCAGCAACAACATGCTGACCAAAATCAGATATATAATAAGTGATGGTAAACATACCAAGAGCCATAAGAAGCATGTTGATTGTTGGAGGTGTGCCTTGTTTGAAAAATGCAGTCGCCCCCTGACTCATACCTCTAGCGATTGCGATGATGATAAAAAATATAGAAAAAGTAAGTGAAAGAGACGCTAGGACTTGGGTTGAGATTTCGCCTGCAAAAAAAGTATCAATGACATTGAATATTGAAAGTACCCTATGCTCGAAGGTATAGTGATACTTTTTAGATGGCTTTTAATGCAACCCTTGGTTAAGTTACTAGACATTAAATCTAAAGTGCATTACATCGCCATCATTGACAATATAATCTTTGCCTTCAAGACGCATCTTTCCTGCATCTTTTGCTCCGTTTTCGCCTTTATATGTAATAAAATCATCATAAGCTATCACTTCTGCACGAATAAAGCCTTTTTCAAAGTCGCTGTGTATGACTGAGGCTGATTTTGGAGCTTTCCAGCCTTTTTGTATCGTCCACGCTCTTACTTCCATGACTCCCGCTGTAAAGTAGCTAATCAAATTTAGTTTATCAAATGCAGTATGAATTATCTGATTTAGTCCAGACTCTTTTATGCCAAGTTCTGCTAGAAATTCATCTGCTTCCTCGTCTTCAAGTCCACAAAGCTCTTCTTCTATCTTTGCACAAAGTGTGATTACTTCTGCTCCCACTTCTTTTGCATGAGCTTTTACTTTTTTCACAAAATCATTATCTTCTGTAAGCGAGTCTTCATCTACATTGACTCCATAGATAATCTCTTTGTTTGATAAAAACCTAAGCTCGCTGTCAAGCTCCTCAAACATAGGGTCATCTTTTTTTGCAAATGTACTAACAGGTTTTATCTCATCAAGATGAGCTTTGAGTTCTTGTGCAAACTCATAAGAAGCATGCATAGATTTATCCGCTTTTGAAGCACGATAAAGCTTATCCACTTTTTTATCAAGCTGTTGTATGTCAGAAAAGATAAGCTCGCTCTCAATTATCTCGATATCTCTTAGTGGGTCTATCTTGCCCTCAACATGGGATATATTGTCATCTTCAAAGCACCGCACAAGATGAAGTATAACCTCAACTTCTCTGATGTTTGACAAGAACTGATTACCAAGTCCTTCGCCATCACTAGCACCCTTGACAAGCCCAGCAATATCAACAAAATCAACAGTAGAATATATAATGCGTTCTGGTTTTACGATTTTAGCAAGCTCTCCTAGTCTGCTATCAGGAACAGGAACAACAGCCTTGTTTGGCTCAATAGTACAAAATGGATAGTTTGCACTCTCTGCATTTTGTGCCTTTGTTAGAGCATTGAAAGTTGTTGATTTACCTATGTTTGGTAGTCCTACTATGCCTACGCCTAAGCCCATTATAGCTCCTCTTCTTTGCTTTTTTCTATCATCCAGTAGAGGTTCATACGAACTCCAGCCCCACTAGCCCCACACTGGTTATAGCCCCAAGCTTTATCTACAAAAGCAGGACCCGCGATATCTAGGTGCATCCACTTGTCTTTGTACTCTTCTTCTACAAAATTATCCAAAAACAGACCAGCAGTGATAGCTCCACCATAACGAGATGAAGCGATATTGCTCAAGTCTGCAATCGGGCTTTTTAGTTGTTTTTTGAGGTATCTGTTAAACGGCAAAATTCCTGTTAGCTCTCCGCTGTTTTTTGCTGACTTCTTCAGCGAGTGCTTTAGCTCACAAGAGTGCCCCATGATAGCAGTAGTGTATTCCCCAAGTGCCACAACACAAGCTCCAGTGAGTGTTGCTATATCTATAAGATAATCAGGCTTCTGCTCAGTCGCATAACAAAGACAATCAGCAAGAACCAAGCGACCCTCTGCATCAGTATTGCCTATCTCTATTGTTTTGCCATTTTTTGCCACTAGAACATCATCTGGCTTATAAGCTTTAGGTCCTATGGAGTTTTCAGTCGCTCCAACTATAGCATGAACCTCATAAGGAAGTTTTAGTTTAGCCGCACCTTGCAAGATGCCAAGAACTGCCGCTCCTCCGCTCATATCTGACTTCATAGAGACCATTGAGTTTCCTGGTTTTAGGCTAAGCCCACCACTATCATAAGTCAGACCCTTGCCAACATAAACAAACCTCTTTTTTGCATTTTTTGGTTTATATATGAGATGAATGAGGCGAGGAGGAATATGGCTAGCTCTATTGACTGCTAAAAATGCTCCCATGCCTTGCTCTTCTAAAAACTTCTCATCATAAACTTTACATGTAACATCATCAAGCCCATCAAGCTCTTGTGCAATCTGTGCAAGTTTGACTGATGTTAGGTCGTGAGGTATGGTGTTTACCAAATCTTTTGCATAGTTTGTCGATTCGGCGATAATCGAGCCCACTTTTATAGCTTTTTGAGCCATACTTAGTGGTGGATTTGGATTGCTATAATCATCAAGGCATATAGTAACAGTCTCTATCTTTAGTGGACTCTTTTTTGACTTATACTCATCAAACTTGTAACTCCCAAGCACAAAAGCTTCGCTCATCGCTTTTAGGTTCACTCCAGGGCAGTCATCTGTGTAAGTTCCGATTTTAAGGCTTTTTGCATTTGTACTTTTTATGATATTTATTGCTTTTGCGGATGCTAGTCTAATCTCCTCAGCATCAAGTGAATCAATACCAACATAAACAACTTTTTTCTCAGCCAAAAAGCAACTCTCTTCGCTCTCGCCTTTAAAGCCTAAAAACTCTAAAGTCTCTTTGTCTTCAATGCTTTTATGTTCAAAATTTTTATTTACAACAAATACTACTTTTATATCAGCTTTTATCTCTGTTATTTTTTTGTCTGTTACTTCAATCTTCATATAATTCCTTTTAATAATTCTTGAGCTTGCATCATATCTTTATCCCCACGCCCCGAGAGATTTACAATCACAAGCGAGTTTTCTAGCTCATCTTTTGGCATTTTTTTCAAGTAAGCAACTGCATGTGAACTCTCAAAAGCTGGTATAAGACCCTCTTTTTGACTCAACCACACAAAAGCATTTAGTGCCTCTTTGTCTGTGATATGCTCATACTTTACAGCCTCTAGCTCCTTGAGGTACGCATGTTCAGGACCGATACCAGGATAATCAAGCCCCGCACTTATAGAGTGAGCTTCAAGTATCTGCCCATCATCATCTTGCAATAGATAGCTCATCTGTCCGTGAAGAACTCCAGCACTCCCTTTTGCTAAGCTAGCTCCATGCTTGTTAGTCTCAACTCCAAGCCCGCCAGCTTCTATACCTATACATGTAACGCTTTTGTCTTCTAAAAAGTGGCTAAATGCTCCTATGGCATTGCTTCCACCACCGATACAAGCTATGACAAAATCAGGAAGCTTAGACTCTTTTTCTAAGATTTGAGCCCTAGCTTCACAACCGATGATGGCTTGAAAATCACGAACTATCATGGGATACGGATGAGGTCCTGCTACGGTTCCGATGATATAAAATGTATCTCTTGCGTTTGTTACCCAGTTGCGTATGGCTTCATTCATAGCGTCTTTTAGGGTTTTGCTTCCACTTTTTACAGAGTGTACTTTTGCCCCAAGAAGTTTCATGCGAAAGACATTTAGCTCTTGCCTTTGCACATCTTTTTCGCCCATAAACACTTCACACTCCAAGCCCAAAAGAGCCGCGATAGTTGCAGTCGCCACGCCATGCTGTCCTGCTCCAGTCTCTGCAATAACTCTTTTTTTGCCCATCTTTTTAGCCATCAAACCTTGGACGATTGTGTTGTTTACTTTGTGAGCTCCTGTATGGTTTAAATCTTCTCTTTTGAAATAGATTTTTGCTCCTAGTTCTTCAGAGATATTTTGTGCAAAGTATAAAGAAGAGGGGCGGCCAACATAGTCCTTGAGATAAGTATCAACCTCACTCCAAAACTCTTTATCAAAACGGATTGTTTTATAAAACTCATCGAGCTCCAAAAGAGCAGGCATCAAAGTCTCAGGAACAAACCTCCCGCCAAATATACCAAAATGCCCGTTTTCATCAGGGTCAAACTTTAAACTCTTTGGTATGTACATCAATCAAGCTCTAAAACAGAGTAAACTTCTGTTGTTTTTTTGATCTCAGTGTCGCCTTGCAAGAAAGTAAGATTTAAGATAAAACAAGCCTCAACACACTGTGCACCAGCTTTGTTTATAAGACTAACTGCCGCAGTAGCCGTCCCTCCTGTCGCTATGAGGTCATCTATAAGCAGAACCTTTGGATTTTCTTTATCATTTTTAAAAGCGTCTATATGAATCTCAACTTCATCAACCCCATACTCCAAAGAGTATTTTTCACTGATAGTTGTATATGGAAGCTTCCCTGGCTTTCTAATCGGCACAAAAGAGCAGTTTAGTTTCGTAGCAAGTGAAGCCCCAAATATAAATCCCCGAGCCTCGATACCCGCTATAAAATCTATATCCATATCGGCATATCTATCCGCAAGATGGTCTATAAGAAAACTGTAAGCCCTTGTATCTGCTAGTAGGGTTGTGATATCTTTAAATACAATCCCAGGTTTTGGAAAATCTTTTATATCCCTAATTGTGTTCAGTAGATAGTCTTTGTCGCTTTGATTTAGTGTTTTCATTTGTTGTCCTATTTAAAAAGTGTGTATTTTATGTATGCAAATATAAGCAGCAGAGCACCAAAGGCGATAAAGCCAACGACTTCAATGCTCACTAGAGTAGTGCCTCAATCTTTCCTTGAAGCTCTTTTATCTGTTGTCTTAGTTTTTCACTCTCCATACGGTATTGGGAGTTTCTTGTTCGTAGTGATTTTAAGTCATTTTTCACTTTTGTAAGCTCATCACTTAGTATATCGATGTTGCCCAAAGAGCGTTGAAGCTGTACTTGGTACTTTCTTATGACTATCTCTGCATCGCCTAGAGTAGTTTTTATAGCTACGCTACTAAGCTTTTCTTTCTTAAGAAGAGTCTTAAAATAAAAAACCATTATAAGCAGATAGATACAAAGTGAAGCGAGTGTTGTTGTTATAATCCAATCAAAAAGCATACTTAAAGCTCTATCTTTTCAACACGATTAGTATGTCTTCCGCCCTCAAAGTTTCCAGCACACCAAGCATCTATGATAGACTCAGCAGTACCAAGCCCAACAACTCTCTCACCAAAACAAAGCACATTTGCATCATTATGAATTCTTGCCATGCTTGCAGTATATGCATCGTGACAAAGTGCCGCTCTAATCCCTATGTTTTTGTTTGCCGCCATGCTTATACCTATACCAGTACCACATATAAGAATACCTTGAGTGTTTGGCTCTGACAAGACTTTCAAGCAAAGCTTATGAGCATAATCAGGATAATCAACCCTATCACTATTGGAAGGTCCCAAATCAACTACCTCGTGTCCTTTTCTCTCTAACATCTTAATTATATCAGGCTTGATTGCCACTCCAGCGTGGTCAGTTGCTATGAAAAACTTCATTTTTTTCCTTACTCGTAATGTTGCGATTATAGCATAATATAGTAAAAAGTAAAAAAACAA
>CAYOWG010000049.1:0-8129 GCA_964407605.1 uncultured Sulfurospirillum sp.
TTACATGTAGAAGTGCTTTTTTCAAATCTGGCTCTAGTAAACCCATCCGTCTTCCCATCAAATCAGTAATACCCGCTAGATTTATGATGCCGTCTATTACAAGACTTTCATTTTCTAAAACCTTTACATGTAGAGACTCTATATGCTTGCAAATCGCCTCAACTCCATGAAAATACTCATGATTTCCACTCACAAAATAGACTCCAAAATGGCTCTTTATCTCTTTCAAACCATCAAGCTTATCCCCAATCTTATCTACATGTAAATCAACAAAATCACCAGTAATGACAACTATATCTGCTTCTAGAGTATTTATCTTTTTGACGATATCATCTAAGAACTCCTTGCCTAAACTCTTTCCTAATATGAACATCGCTAACCTGAACTATGTTTAGCTCTTTTTTTAGTCCTTTTATCTTTATCTCAACTTCTGTTATTATCGGTAGCTTAAAGCCGTTGAAAAACCCTCTTAAAAGATAAGAAAAAGCAAGTATGAGCATCGTAACATCTAGTATAACTTTGAGCATAAGCCTTCTTGATTTGTCAAATGGAACTCTATTTATGGGGATATGCAATAAATCATAGACAAGAGCGACACAAAAAAGCATAAAGGAGATGCCTATAAGAGAGGAAAATATAACAAAAAGTGTACTATTCATCTCTCCTGAACGAAGTGTCATAAAGTAGAACAGCTGACAAAAGACCAAAAGAACAAATAGCACTTTTATAAGTAAAAGGTAGTTTCTAAAAAAACTTATCCTTGCAAAAAAATCTACGGTAAGTATAGAAGTTTATCCCCATCAAAACCAAAGTCGCAACTATGGCAAAAATGATACGGAAAATTTCCATACTCTTTTATCTTCTAGTAGCCATCAAGATGCTTTGTCTTAGGAAGCACTAAGTTTAGCAGTATCCCAACAATAGCACCAAGCCCTATACCGCTAAAAGCAACCCCACCAAAGTTAAAACTCATACCACCAATAGCAAAAACTAGGATAATTGAGACTATTATCATGTTTCTTGGGTCTTGAAGGTCAACTTTTTCTTTTATAAGAGTTCCCATGCCGATTGAAGCGATAACACCAAACAAAAGTAGTAAAATCCCGCCCATCACAGGAGTAGGGATAGTTCCTAAAAGTGCTCCAAGCTTGCCAACGAAAGCCAAAAGGATTGCAAATATAGCCGCCCAAGTCATGATAGCTGGGTTGAAAGCCTTTGTTATAGTCACAGCACCCGTTACTTCTGAGTAAGTAGTGTTTGGAGGTCCGCCAAACAAGGCCGCTGCACTTGTTGCAACTCCGTCTCCAAGAAGTGTGTTTTTAAGTCCTGGCTTTTTGAGATAATCTTTTTTTGTTACATTTGAAATAGCCAACATATCCCCTATATGCTCGACCGCAGGAGCAATAGCGATAGGCAGGATAAATATAATGGCCTCTATATTGAAAACAGGCGCCACAAAAGCTGGAACTGCGAACCAAGGAGCAGCAACAACTGCATCAAAACTAACAATTCCAAACATAAAAGAGACTATATAGCCAACGATAAGTCCGCAAAGAATAGGCAACAGTCTAAAGATACCTCTTCCAACAAGAGTAGTCACAAGAACAACACCCAAAGTTATAAGCGAAATCGTGATAGCTACTGGAAAATCTACAAGAACCATAGAACCATCTCCAGTCTTACCTATCGCCATAAAAACAGCAACAGGAGAGAGTATGAGTCCTATAGTCATGATAACTGGTCCAACTACAACTGCTGGCAATAATCTGTGTAAAAAATCACTCCCACGAACACGAACTAACAAACTAAGTACGACATAAAATATACCCGCTGCAAAAAGCCCACTCATAGTCCCTGCAATCCCCCAAGTCTGCACTCCATAAATGATAGGAGCTATAAAAGCAAATGAAGACGCCAAAAAGATTGGTGGAACCGCCTCTTTGTTGATAAACTGAAATATCAAAGTACCGATTCCAGCAGTAAACAGAGCAACACTAGGATCAAGTCCTGTAAGTATCGGAACCAAAACAAGCGCGCCAAAGGCAACAAACAAAAACTGCATACCAACTATGCTCTCTTTTAATGCAAAATTATAATCTGTACTCATCATCTACTTATCCTTTTTATCGTAAAATTTTCTAACTTCTAAATCAATTTCAAATATCTCTTCTAAACTTTTCGGATTTACGGCTTCAAAATACCTATAAGCCTTTTTTATGAACTCTGCAAGCTCTAAGATATTGAGCTCATTCTTCAAAAACCTCTCAACTCCTATCTCATTTGCCGCATTTACAACAACTCCTCGCTTAGGATTTTGGAGCAAATCATCTTTTATCTCCCAAATCGGGTATCTTTCACTTTTTATCTCACTAAACTCAAAAGAGCCAACTTTGCATAAGTCTATATGCTCTACTATGGGAGTATCTACCGAGCCAAGAAGTGCGTAAGCGATAGGGAGTTGCATATCTGCGTTTGCTAGATGCACAGTCGAGCTTCCATCTCTAAAGTCAATCATAGCATGCATAAGAGATCTTGGCTCTATCACAGCATCAAGACTGTCTATATCAAAAAGCCACTTTGCTTCAAGAAGCTCGAAAAGCTTGTTTGTCATAGTGGCACTATCTATGGTTATCTTTCTTCCCATACTCCAGTTTGGATGTTTTAGAGCTTGAACTGGAGTTTGTGAGGCTAGTTTATCGAGTGAGGTATCTCTAAAAGCTCCGCCGCTTGCCATGATGGTCATCTTAGATACTTCTCGTCCGTTTTGAAGATACCAAAGCCCAAAATGCTCGCTGTCTATGGGAGTGATTTTTGAGCAATCCAAAAGATGTCCAGCAACAACAAGCGATTCTTTATTTGCTAACGCTAGCTTTTTGCCAAGTTCAAGAGTTTTGATAGTTGGAGCGAGTCCTGCAAAACCCACCAATGCATTGACCACCAAGTTAGAGCTTGAGAGCTCAATAACTTCAAGTATCCCAGATGGGCCATAAAATACATTTTCATGCTCTACATGTAAAGAGAGCTCTTTAGTCGCTACACACACATAAGATGGATTGTATTTTCTTATCTGCTCATTTATAAGCTCTATATTTGTTCCGCACACTAGAGTCTCTACGCGTAGAGAAAACTTATCTGCGATTTTGAGTGCATTTATCCCTATTGAGCCAGTTGAGCCAAGAAGAATCACCTAGGCAATTCCTCTTATAATCACAACCATGATAACCACACCAAACAAGTACCCATCAAGCCTATCTAAAAATCCACCATGTCCTGGAAATATACTTCCACTATCTTTGACCCCAGCTTCTCTTTTGAGATAGCTCTCAAACAAATCTCCCCAGACTGAAGCTATTGAGACTAGTAGTGAAGTGAAGATAGCAAAGAAAACTGACTGAGTTGCAAAACCAACAGCTGCACCCACAACAGTACCGCCAACAACTCCACCGATAACCCCTTCCCAAGTCTTATTTGGACTCATCTCAGAAAATGGTCTTTTTCCTATACACTTTCCAGTAAAATACGCTGCTATATCAGTCGTAGCCACAATCGCAACAAGCCACACAAGCATATATATACCAAAGTCTTTATATAGAGTAAAAAGAAAAACCATAGGTATTACAGGATAAAAAAAAGGTGCTAAGGCTCTAAACTTTACATTTTTCTTATATGTCATTATGGATACTGCTACAACCAAGATAACAAAAACCAAGTCTGTAGGATGTGGATAAAAAGCAGCTGCTATCCAAATTAGAACTGCATAGATATAAAACTTATCATCTTTCTCTCCAAACAGCCGCATTGCTTCACGAAATGCAAGCATATAAGCGATGCCCAAAATAGCCCAAGTAAGAAACAAACTATCCATAGCAACCATCAAGATAGCGATGCCCAAAAGAACAAATCCTGTCAAAATCCGCTCTATACTAGAGCCAAGTACTTCTTTAATGTTCATGGTTTAGCCTTTTTAAAGTTTTATCTATTTTAGCAAATAATTTGTGAGTTTTTGCTTATGCGGTAATATCCAGTCTTCTAGTAGTGGGGTTCTCTTCTTCGTTCTCTTTTAAGCGTTTGTTTTTTGTATCTCTTGTAATCTCTTCTCCTTTTGCACCCATCTCTTCTTCGCTTCTTTGTCTTTGGTGCTCTTTTTCAGCGTCGATTTTGTGTGCCTCTTCAGTCGGGCGAAGCTCTTTTACTATTTTGTTTTTTTCATTGGCTATGGCACTAGCCATGAGGTTTTGCATCTCAACTCTGCTTTGAGCAGCTGCTTGCTTCATCGCAGCTGCTGCAGTGTTTTGGTTTGTATATATCGTCGAACCCAAAGGACCTATCGCCATAATTACTCCTCAAAATGCATCGTTTTGTAATCTACATAAGTTACGCTTGCTCCACTAACTACTTTTACATTCCTTCTTTGTGTATAATCGACCAAATATGTACCTTTTTTACTTACGCTAAACTCTACACATATCTTTGCTGCAAAATCAAGCACACTTTGGGGTACATTTACCTTGTTTGTTTTTATTATAACATGAGACGAGGGCATACCCTTGATATGAAACCAAATATCACTCTTTTTTGCCTCTTTAAGTAACTCTTCGTTACCTTTTTCGTTTTTTCCAAGCATAACCTTGAAGCCTTCTAAGAAAAAACTCTCGTAAGATTTATACTCTCTTTTGCCTTTTTTTGCCTTTTTTTGCTTTGGCATGAGTATATTTATCTCACTCTCATCACTACACTTCTCAATAACTCTTTGCATCTTTTGAAAAAACTCTATCTTTTGAGTCAGATTATCTCTCTCTTTATAGAGTGATTTTGCTTTTCTTTTTAGTTTTTTTGAGCTCTCAAAGAGTATATTGCCAGCTTCACTAGCAGTTCTTGCCTCTTTTGGTAGAACGATTTCAACTTCATTGCCCTCGAAGTCATCTAGCTTTATAACCTTTTCATAAGCCTTTATATTGTGAATATTGCTCAAAACAAGAGTTCCCCAGTGACTATATCTCTTGCTTTTTTTAAGTAACTCCTCTTCATCATCAAGCCCATCAAAGGCTTTTTGTAGTTTATCTATCTTCTTTTGAAGAGCAATTAGTTTTTGATTTTTTATACTATCAAGACGAATTAGTGAGCGTTTAGTATAGGCATTTTGCAGATACGCCTGCACATCATCACCAACGCTTGAGGGCTTCTCTTGAAACTCCCGTGGCTCCAACTCCTCAAGCACCTCGCCCACCTTTATAGAGCGATGAGACGCGCTAGAGTCTATATGCCTCAAAGCCTCCAAAACCACTTCTTTTTCGTCCAAGATGATAGCGTTTGTATTTCGCCCTGTAAACTCAAACTGCAGTACCGTGCTTTGTGCTTTATAACTAGAGTTTGAGCTTACTTGTAAACGCAAAATCCTATTGCCCTCAAGCACCTCAAACGACTCGATATGACTTCGACTAAAACGCTTATGCAAAATCACATCAAAAGGAGCATTATATAGCTTTGCTCGCTTAAAATCTTCCTTCT
Source organism: uncultured Sulfurospirillum sp. (assembly GCA_964407605.1). Lineage (GTDB taxonomy): Bacteria > Campylobacterota > Campylobacteria > Campylobacterales > Sulfurospirillaceae > Sulfurospirillum_A. The sequence goes on from CAYOWG010000049.1 coordinate 5,509, forward strand.
TGAAGATATGAGAATCTCCCCTTTTCATATCAAAAAAGATAGCTTTATCTCTATCAAAAACTATCTTTATAGTACTGTCATTTACTCTACCGATAGTCGTTATACTAACAAACTGCTTCAAATATTTGCTTACTTGTAGAAGTTCATTTCTCTTCATAATAGTCCTATATGGTTCTCCACTTTGCAGGTCCTACAGTGTGTATGGACTCCCCACTACTATCAACCCCAACAGTTACAGGCATATCTTTTACCTCAAACTCATAAATCGCTTCCATTCCAAGCTCTTCAAAAGCAACTATCTTTGATTTTTTGATCGACTGACTTATAAGATATGCCGCTCCTCCTGTTGCTATGAGATAGATTGAGCCGTACTCTTTGATGAGGTCTATTGTCGGCTGTTTTCTCTCCGCTTTTCCTATCATACCAAGTATATTTATCTCCATCATATCTTTTGTGAACTTGTCCATCCTTGTTGAGGTCGTTGGTCCCGCTGGTCCGACTACTTCATCTCTGACTGGATCAACTGGTCCAACATAATAGATAAATCTTCCCTCTAAATCAACACCATTTGGCAGGGGCTTATTTGCATTTTTGTACTCCACTATCTTTTTATGTGCCGCGTCTCTTGCAGTCAAGATTTTACCACTCAAAAGAAGGGTATCTCCTGATTTGAACTGCGAAAGATTCTCTTTGGTCATGTCTTCTATATTGACTCGCTTGATACTATCCATAGGTAGCTCGATATCTGGCCACAAATCCAAATCTGGCTTTTCAAGGATAGCAGGACCATCTCCCTTTAGAGTAAAGTGGATATGCCTAGTAGCCGCACAGTTTGGTATCATAGCCACGGGAAGTGAGGCCGCATGACATGGGTAGTCTAGGATTTTGACATCCAAAACAGTCGTAATCCCACCAAGCCCTTGAGCTCCAATGCCTATTTTGTTTATATCTTCATATAGCTTTAGTCTCAACTCTTCAAGAGCATTTTTCGCCCCTCTAGCTTTGAGCTCGTGGATATCAATATGCCCCATCAAGGACTCTTTTGCTAAAAGCATAGACTTCTCAGGATTGCCGCCAATTCCTATGCCTAGTATCCCAGGAGGACACCAGCCAGCTCCTAGGTTTTTCATATTGTCCATAATCCAGTCATATACACTATCACTTGGGTTTAGAACTGTAAATTTTGATTTATTTTCACTACCGCCGCCCTTTGCAGCCACGGTAATGTCTATACAGTCTGAGTTATCTACACTTACATGTATGACTGCTGGAGTGTTGTCTTTTGTGTTTATTCTTTTTCCTGCTGGGTCGCTTACTATAGAGTATCTAAGAGTGTTTTTAGGGTCTTTATATCCTAAAGCTACTCCCTCGTTGATGATATCTTCAAGCTCTTTGTCTAATTCCAGCTCTGCTTTTAGTCCTATCTTGATAAAAACATTGACCGAGCCTGTATCCTGACAGAGTGGACGATGCCCTAAAGCACACATCTTTGAGTTTATAAGTATCTGACCTATGGCATTTTTTGCGGACTCTGACTTCTCAACTTCATAAGCCTCGACCATGCTCTTTACAAAATCTTCTGGATGATAGTAAGATATATACTGAATCGCATCAGCAACGCTCTGCTTTATATCTTCTTGTGTGATTTTTCCCATACTTCTCTCCTCTAAAGTTTTATTTTATCAATTGTATCCAAAAAGAGATATTTTTAAGATATAATCAAAAAAACAGGAGTTTTTATGATACTTGATTTTGAAAAAATAGATGACTTAAATAAGTACAAGATTATGTCTGGAACGATTGTCCCAAGACCCATAGCTTGGATAGTTACTGAAGATGAGGGAGTTATAAACGCAGCTCCTTTTTCATACTTTATACCTATCTCAAGCAATCCAGCTGCTGTCTTAGTTGCCATCGGACAAAAGAGCGAGGGCGTACCAAAAGACACTCTAGCCAACATACTAAAAACCAAAAAAGCAACTATCTGCTTTGCAAACAAAGAGAACCTTGAAAAGCTAAAACTAACAGCAAATATGCTAGAAAAAGAGGATAGCGAGATAGAAAAATACAGCATCAAAGTAACAAAACCTCTTGAAGGTTTTCCTCCCATGATAAGCTCAACTCAATCTGCCCTCTTTTGCACATACTACTCTACGGTTGATCTTCCAGGGAAAACAACTCCAGTGATACTAGAGATAAAAAAACAGTTTATAGAAGATGACAGAATAAACGAAAAAAATCATGTGCAAGTAGAAAATGTGGGTCGAGAGGGCTTTCATTTTTCTGCTATGGTAAAGCTATAGGCGCCAGGGTTTTTAGAGGTGCCCTTAACTATAAAAGTGATTTTTCATAGCAATCTGAGCCTCACGGTTCGCTGTTCTTCTTTTTAAATCTTCCCTTTTATCATGAAGTTTCTTGCCACGAGCCAAAGCTATCTTGATCTTAACAAAGTTTTTATGATTAAAATACAAGCTAGTAGGAACTATACTCAAGCCATCCTTCGTTGTCTTCTCAGACAACTTAGCTATCTCTTTCTTATGCAAAAGTAGCTTCCTGTCTCGCCTCTCATCAGGTCGATAGTAAGAGTGAGCCGTCTCAAGATGAGATATATGAGCATTAAG
>CAYOWG010000050.1:0-4227 GCA_964407605.1 uncultured Sulfurospirillum sp.
TTCATTGATTTGTATTGTAAAGTTGTATTTGTCAAATGACATTGTTATCCTTGGTATTATCTCGGATATTATACTATAATTAGCAAAAAAGATAGGACAAATATGATAGGACCATTTAGAAACGCAAGTATCGAAGATTTGCCACAAATAGTAAATATATACAATAGAGCCATTATCGAAGGAACCTCTACTACTGATAGTAAGCCTGTTACAGCAGATGAGAGAGTGGATTGGTTTAGAGAGCATGATAAGAAAAAAAGACCGATACTTGTAAAAGAGTATCACGGCAAGATAGTAGCGTGGGTGTCAATACAGCCTTTTTATCCTCACGCTGCATACAAAAATAGTGCAAGAATCAATATCTATATAGACACAAACTTTAGAGGCAAAAAGCTAGGACAAATGTTTTTACAAGAGGTTATAGATATGTCTAAAACCTACGAGATAGAGAATTTTTTAGCACTTATATTTGCTGATAACCTTGGAAGCATAAAGCTCTTTAAAAAGCTAGGATTTAAGGAGTGGGGTCGTTTACTCAGCATAGCAAAAGTTCAAGACGAGAAGAAAGATTTGATTGTGCTTGGGCTTAATATAGTATGATAAAATCTATTATATTTGATATGGATGGAACTTTGCTCGATTCAAGTGCTGCTATGACATATAGTGTAAACCATGTTAGAAAAAGTTTTGGATTGCCTCCAGTCGATAAAGAGTATCTTGAGCATCACATAAACGAGCCAAATTCTGACTTGCCAATGAGGCTTTATGAGACACAAGAGTATACACTTGAACACAAGGAGCGTTTTACAAAGCATTATCTTAGTAATGCAAATCTACATGTAAAGCCTTACAAGGGTGCTTATGAGATGCTAGAGTCTCTACATGTAAAGGGGTTAACTCTTAGTATCGCTACAAATGCAACAGATATTTTTGCACACAATATGCTAAAAGGGCAAGATATATTAAAGTTTTTTTCTTTTATAGTTGGTGCAAATCTTGTTGAGCATGCAAAACCAAATCCTGATATGCTTCATCATATTAGTAAACTCAGTAGTATTCCTGCGAGCGAGTCTTTGCTTGTGGGCGATAGTATCAAAGATGAAGAAGCTGCTAGTAATGCAAGTATTGATTTTCTTTTTGCTTCTTGGGGTTATGGCAAAAGCAATAATCATACTAGGTCATTTGAAGATATAGAATCATTGAAAGAATATCTACATAGTAAAACTTAAAAAAAATCCAACTAAAGTACCATTTTAAGGCACAAAACAGATTGGAAGATATTTTACAAAAATTATAAAAAAGCTTGGGAATTGGGTCTTTTTTTTGCTACAATTTTTAAAATAATACAAAAGGGGACTTACTAAATGTCATTTATCAAAGAGTATAACGAGCATGTAAGAGCTAGAGCAAAAGAGGGTGTGCCACCACTTCCACTTGATGCAAAAATGACTGCACAAGTTGTAGAATTACTAAAAAGTGGAAAGGAAGACCAAGAGTTTTTACTAAATCTGCTTGAAAACAGAGTGCCAGCTGGAGTTGATGATGCGGCTTATGTTAAAGCAGCTTTTTTAAATGATGTATCTAAAAGTAACTCAACCTGTAGCGTGATTAATCCTATCAAAGCGATAGAGATACTTGGAACAATGTTAGGTGGATACAATATTAAACCACTTGTAGATGCTTTAAGTAGTAATGAAGATGTAGCTAGGACTGCTGCAAATGCTCTTAAAAAAATCATTCTTGTATATGACTCATTTAACGATATCGAAGAGTTAGCTAAGACAAATTCTTATGCAAAAGAAGTACTAGTCTCTTGGGCAAATGCTGAGTGGTTCACTTCGCGTGATAAAGTTCCAAAAAAGATGACAATAGCAGTTTTAAAAGTTGCAGGCGAGACCAATACGGATGATTTGAGTCCCGCAAGTGAGGCATTTACAAGAAGTGATATACCAACTCATGCAAAAGCGATGCTAGCTACAAGACAGCCTGGTTCAATAGAAAAGATAAAAGAGCTTCAAGCTCAAGGCTTAGAGGTTGCTTATGTCGGCGATGTTGTAGGAACTGGAAGTAGTAGAAAATCTGCACTGAATTCTATTCAGTGGCATATAGGAAGAGAGATACCATTTGTTCCAAACAAAAAAACTGGTGGATTAATTCTTGGTAGTATAATTGCACCTATATTTTTTAACACAGCTGAAGATAGTGGAGCACTTCCGATAGAAGTAGATGTAGATGCGTTTGAAACTGGCGATATTATAGATGTGTATCCTCTTGAGGGAAAGATTGAGAAAGACGGAAAAATTCTTGCACAGTTCAAGCTATCTCCAAATACTTTGGCAGATGAGTATCAAGCTGGTGGTCGTATACCTCTTATAATTGGTCGAGGCTTAACCACAAAGGCTAGAGAGTCGCTTGGTATGGATTGTGAAGATATATTTGCAAAGCCAGATCAGCCAAGTGCTAGTACAAAAGGTTATACTCAGGCACAAAAGATGGTTGGTAAGGCATGTGGTATTGAGGGAGTTCGTCCTGGTATGTATGTAGAGCCTCAAACTTCAACAGTTGGCAGCCAAGATACTACGGGTCCTATGACTAGAGATGAGATAAAAGAGCTTGCAGCCCTTGGGTTCAATGCTGACCTTGTAATGCAGAGTTTTTGTCATACTGCAGCGTATCCAAAACCAAGCGATGTTAGCTTGCAGCATACACTTCCTGATTTTATAAAAAACAGAAGTGGTGTTAGCTTAAAAGCAGGAGATGGTGTTATACACTCTTGGCTAAATCGTATGGTTCTTCCTGATACGGTTGGAACGGGTGGAGATAGTCATACTCGTTTTCCTATTGGTATCTCTTTTCCTGCGGGAAGCGGTCTTGTTGCATTTGCAGCAGTTACGGGAAGTATGCCTCTTGATATGCCCGAATCAGTTCTTGTAAGATTTAAAGGCGAACTTCAAGACGGCATTACTCTAAGAGACTTGGTTAATGCGATACCTTATTACGCAATCAAACAAGGGCTTTTGACGGTTCCAAAGAAAAACAAGAAAAATGTATTTGCTGGAACTATTCTTGAGATAGAAGGACTACCTAACTTAAAGGTAGAACAAGCATTTGAGCTTAGTGATTCAGCGGCTGAAAGAAGTGCAGCAGCGTGCAGTATTCAGCTCAATAAAGAGCCTATTATAGAGTATTTGAAGTCAAATATTGTATTACTAGAATCTATGATAAAAGCTGGTTATGGCGACCCTATAACTATACAAAGAAGAGCTGATAAGATGAAGGCATGGATAGCAAATCCGCAGTTAGTAAAAGCTGATAGTGATGCACAATATGCGGCAATAGTGGAGATAGACTTGGCAGATGTTACAGAGCCTATTCTGGCTTGTCCAAATGATCCAGATGATGTAGCAACTCTAAGTGAGATACTCGCAGACGATAAAAGACCTCACAATATAGATGAGGTTTTTGTGGGAAGCTGTATGACAAATATAGGACATTATAGAGCATTAGGTGAGGTTCTTAGAGGTGAAGGGCAAGTGCCGACTCGTCTTTGGATAGCACCACCAACAAAGATGGATAAAAATCAGCTAACTGAAGAGGGATACTATAATATATTTGGTACAGCTGGTGCTCGTATAGAGATACCAGGCTGTTCTTTATGTATGGGTAATCAAGCAAGAGTTGCTGATAACTCAATAGTATTTTCAACAAGTACAAGAAACTTTGATAACCGTATAGGAAAAGGTGCTCAAGTTTATCTAGGAAGTGCAGAGCTTGCAGCACTTTGTTCGCTTCTTGGTCGTCTTCCTACTAAAGAAGAGTATTTGGACTTGGTACCTAAAAAGCTTAAAGGCAAGGAAGATGCGGTGTATAAGTACCTAAACTTTAATCTTATAGATAATTATGAGCTAGCTGACTAGAAACAAAACAAGACCATTTGCTTGAAGGATGGTCTTGTTTTCATATTATAAAAATTTTGAATCTGGCAAGGCCTTCAATCTACTAGTTATTTTGTTAATTATTGATTTTAATTCTTTTGTAGTTTGTAGCAAATCATCATGATATGCTATTATTTTTTCTTTATCAAAGTCAGATACTTTATTTTTTTTAAACATCGAAGATATAATACCTCCACTATTTTTAGTACAAATATTATATATTTTTGTAAATTCATCAAACCAAGAGGAGTGTAGTGTCTCTAGCTTACTGTAAAATAACTCTCCAAATATA
>CAYOWG010000050.1:4327-5755 GCA_964407605.1 uncultured Sulfurospirillum sp.
ACAACCTCACAATATAATCCGCCATCCAGATATGCCTAGAGTTGTATTTAAACTTATGTGGGATAGGATTAGGATGGGTTCAAATATAATGGCTGTTGTGAAAAATCTAGCTAAAAGCGGTAAATATTACTGGGTTGTGACAGAGTTTGAGCCTAAAAAGGATAAATTATCCAATGAGATTATAAGTTATACAGCTTTTAGAAAAGCTGCTCCAAGAGATGCTATTAAGATTATAGAGCCTATATATGAAAAACTATGCAAGTTAGAGCAAAATGGAAATATGGAAGAGAGTGAAAAGTTTTTGAGAGATTTTTTAGAAGAAAAACAGATGAGTTATGACGAATTTATTGATGAAATCATAAAAAATAAGGGTTTATTTAAAATCTTTTTTACTGCGATGAAAAAATTGTTTGGCTAATTATATTTTCTACTAATCATTTTAATAGTAAAATAAACTATATTTACATGTAGGGATTTTTATGCTCAAAGACAAACTAGCTTCAAAAACAGATGATATACTTTTTTATGGACTTACTCCGCCAAAAGCAAAGCATACAAAAAAAGAGATAGCGACGATTGCCGCAACACAAATAGCAAGACTTAAAGACTTAGATATAGATGGTATAGTTCTTTATGATATACAAGATGAGTCTGATAGGACTGATGAGAGTCGGCCTTTTCCGTTCATGGAGACTATAGAACCGTGCACTTACGCAAGAGATTATCTTGAAGTTATGGATTTTCCTATTATCGCTTATAGGGTAGTTGGTAAATATACTAAAGAGGAGTTTACTTCTTGGCTTCAGAATATAAGACGCAAAGACTCTTACTCTGTTTTTGTGGGAGCTGCTAGTGTTGATACAAAGATAAATATTAGTTTAAGAGAGGCGTATAGACTAAAAGAAGAGTTTAACAAAGATTTGACTGTGGGTGGCATTATGATACCGGAGAGACACACAGATAATGGTAATGAGCATCTAAGGGTATTTACAAAGATAGAAGCAGGGTGCAAGTTTTTTGTCTCACAGTGCGTTTATGACCTTATGGGTGCGAAGAGATTTTTAGATGATTATGTAGCTTATGGCAAGGAGCACAATATAGCTTTAGTGCCTATCATCTTTACGATTGCTCCTTGTGGCTCTACTAGAACGCTTGATTTTATGAAGTGGCTTGGTATCAATATTCCAATTCATCTTGAGGATAGGCTAAAAAACTCTGAAGATATACTTGAGGCATCAGTAAGACTTAGCCGTGATATATTTGAGATTTTGTATTTTTACGGCAAAGGAAAAGGGGTGCAAGTAGGTTGCAATGTAGAGAGTATTGCTATTAGAAAAACTGAGATTGATGCTTCAATCCAGCTACTTGGTGATATACAAAAGATTATGGGAAGAGGGTAGGCTTGAGTGATATAGTTCTTACTACCTT
>CAYOWG010000050.1:5855-8103 GCA_964407605.1 uncultured Sulfurospirillum sp.
TTTAATAAGCGACAGCTAAAGCACTCTTAGCTGTCGTTTTTGCGAGGCAATTAGTCCCCGCACGCACAAAAACCATCCTCTTCTAGTTTTTCAGCTCTCTCTTCTCTTTCTCGTGCAAATTTCTAAAAAGCTAATATCCTCTGGGAAATAGTACTATTTGTTTCTTGGGACTCTTTTTTCTATGATATAGTTGTTTGCACTTAGCATACAAGTTAAAAAAATGAAACTTATTAGTAGATGTTTCATAATTTTATCTTATTAATTTAAAGTGCTTCAAGAGTGCTTTTGAAGATTTAATCTTTTTTATAACACCTTTTGGGTAGAATATCAACAAAATTAGAAATTCTCAAGGACTTTTATGAATACAATAGGCGGAAAAGTTTGGACATTTGGCGACAATATCGATACAGACTTGATAATCGCAGCTCGATATCTCAACACTTCAGTTCCAGAAGAGCTAGCAAAGTATGTTATGGAAGACGCAGACCCTTCTTTTAAGGACAAAGTTAAAAAAGGCGATATTATAGTTGCTGGAGAGAACTTTGGTTGCGGCTCATCTCGTGAACACGCTCCTATAGCACTTAAAGCTGCTGGAGTTTCTGCTGTTGTTGCAAAAAGCTTTGCTAGGATATTTTACAGAAACTCTTTTAATATGGGACTTCCGATATTTGAGCTTGATGAGAGTGAGCAGATAAAAGAGGGGGACAATATAGTAGTTGATATGAATAAGGGAACTATAAAGAGTCAAATCAACAAAAAAACTTATAGATTTACACCGATTCCAGAGTTTATGCAAGAGCTTGTAAACTGTGGTGGTCTTATGAATTATGCGAAAAAAGGAAGATAGATGAAGTTGTACAGTATTGCAGTTATAAAAGGCGATGGCATAGGACCTGAAATCATCAATGAGGCTATAAAAGTTTTAGATGCTGTTAGCTCTAGTGAGAATTTTGAACTTAGCTATGATGAGCACCTAATGGGTGGAAGTGCTTATGATGTGACGGGCAATCCTCTTCCTGATGCGACTATAGAGGGTTGCAAGAAATCAGATGCTATACTTTTTGGAGCTATTGGTGGAGAAAAATGGGATGGTTTAGAGCGTCATCTTCGTCCTGAGAGTGGACTGTTGAAACTAAGAAGTGAACTTGGAGTTTTTGCAAATCTAAGACCTATAAATGTCTTTGATGAGCTTGTGGATGCTAGTACTATCAAGCCAGAAGTATTAAAAGGAGTTGACCTTTTTGTGGTAAGAGAGCTTACTGGTGGTATCTATTTTGGTGAGCCAAGAGAAAAAGGAGAGACAAGAGCTTATAACACCATGGTTTATACAAAAGAAGAGATAAAAAGAATTGCAGTCGTGGCATTTGATAGTGCTATGAAAAGGCGAAAACAAGTTTGCTCTATAGATAAAGCCAATGTTCTTGAAGTTAGTCAGCTTTGGCGTGAAACTGTTGAAGAGGTAGCAAAGGACTATCCTGAAGTAGCTTTAACGCATATGTATGTTGATAATGCAGCGATGCAGTTAGTGCGCAACCCAAGACAGTTTGATGTGATGCTTACGGGCAATATCTTTGGAGATATACTAAGTGATGAAGCTAGTATGATAAGTGGCTCGATAGGGCTTCTTCCCTCAGCTTCAGTTGGCGGAGCAGTAGGACTTTTTGAGCCTATACACGGCTCAGCCCCTGATATAGCAGGGCAGGGTATATCAAATCCTATAGCTACTATCATGAGTGCCGCGATGATGCTTAGATTTGCATTTGAGGAAGAAAATGCGGCTAATAGGATAGAAAAAGCCATAAAAAAAGTTTTAGAAGATGGATATAGAACGAAAGATTTGTCAGCTTATGGTGCTAAAGAGGTCTGCTCTACAAGCGAGATAGGCTCAATCATAGCGGATTATGTAGCGAAGATATGAATATACATAAGTTTACTTCGTGCTTCAGTGATAGGAATTTTTGCTGGGCTCTGCTCAGTAAAAAGGAGACAATCAGATGAAAACACTAACGCTTGCTTCTATATATGAACTTCAAGGCTTAAAAAGTGAAGCTTTGGAGATATATAAAGAGTTGCTAAAAAATGACTCTAACAACAAAGAAGCAAAGATTGCCATAAGAAGACTCTCTGGTATTCGCAAAAAGTATCTAAGAGTAAATGAAGATATGAAAAAGTTTTTTATAGATATGGACAGTAAAGTAGAGTTTTTAGAATTTGAAAGGTGGCTTGTCAGATGGAACTAAAAGATATG
>CAYOWG010000051.1:0-8021 GCA_964407605.1 uncultured Sulfurospirillum sp.
TATGTTATGCCTAAAATAACACCTATCGTGATTGAGAAAGAACTATTTACTTTACTTAGGTACTGCTCTATAATCTTTAGTGATTTTATAAAGTCTAAAATAATTATGATAAGTCCAATTAATATCATGATTTGTATTGATAAATACAGTGCTTCCTTGAGAGAGCTTGCTAGAAGTTCAAAAATAGTATTGTATATTGTGATATTTTGATTATGATTTGATAATATCTGAGTAGCACTAAACCAACTTTGAGGAAGAAGTGTAGTTATATATCCTACGATTAGTCCAGCAATAACTCTTAAAGATATAGAAAAAGTTTTTGAAATACCAAGCTTTTTCATTATGGCAGTTTCTATTATCAAAGAGTGACAAATACCCAAAAAAACTGCTAGGACCGTCCACTCTTTTGGGCTAAGTCCTAGAGGTGCCACAAAAGCTATGGCGGCATAAAGATTTAGAAACATTCCGCTTACTATGGCTAAAGCAGCTTCATTGGGAAGATCTAAAAAAGATGTTATAGGCTCAAAGATAAATGTAATATAGCTTAGAAGGTTATAGTAGATAAGTACATCAGCTAGTATATAGATAGGAACTACAAGTTTTAGGATTATTATTGAGCTTTTAAGCGAAGAGTTTAGTGAGTTTTTAAGTGAAAATTGCATTGTAAATCTTTTTGCTTAATTTTACAGTAAAAAGATTTGAATTTTATATAAATTTGGATATAATCTCACTCTTAAATGTGCGCCCGTAGCTCAGCTGGATAGAGCATCGGTTTGCGGTACCGAAGGTCACAGATTCGACTTCTGTCGGGCGCACCATTTTCTATTTAAAGCAGAGCTACCCCATATTCATAACACGAACAAATTCGCTAGGCTCTTTACTCTCAAACTTATATCCTAGTAGCTCTATTTTCCAAGCATGAAGCATTACTCTCTTAAACGGTTTTGAGCCGTATTGAGTATCGCCTAAGATTGGAGTTTTGATACTTTTGAGATGAGCTCTTATTTGATGAGTTCTTCCTGTTTCTATAGTCACTTTTACTTTTGAAAGCTTACCTTCAAGCATGAGTGGCTCAACATGGCTAATCGCATCTTTGCCTTCATCTGCTACTTTACTAAAAAGCGTGTTGCCTTTTTTGATAGTTATTATGGGCTTATCAATAGTAACTGGCTCTATGCACTTGCCTTGAACTACTGCAATATACTCTTTTTTGACTTCTCTATTTTTAAAAGCACTAACTGCCTCTTCGTGAAATGCTTCATCTTTTGTAAAAAGTAAAACTCCGCTTGTCTCTTTGTCTAGTCTGTGCAAAAGTCTAAACTCGCCATAGCTTCTTGCAACTTCTTCAGTTGTCATATGTGCTGGTTTATCGACTGCTATTATCTTTTTATCTTGAAAAAGTATCTTTGGCTTTGCTATCTTCTCAACTCTAAATTTTGCTTTTGGGCTTATCTCTCCACGAGCAACTGTTATTTTTTTGCCAGCACTATATACAACTCCACGGTCTATCAAATCTTTTGCTGCTCTATTTGAGATGCTCTCTTGAATTGCAAGTAGCTTATAAGCTTTTTCTGTCATTTTTATTTCTCCTTTTAGCAAAGCAAAGCTACGCTAAAATTCCTCTCACTAAAGCTACGCCTTAGGCGAGAAATTTATGTTTTTATTATTTCTAGTAAGGTTTTTATATCCCCTACATGTAAAACTTTTGAAGGCTTTAACTCTTCAAAGTTTATGTTTTTGAGCTCATCAATAGAGCATACTTCTAAATTTTCAACAAGTTTAAAAAGTGGTTTTTGATTGAAAAAATACTCTCCACTTACTATCTTGTTGCCAAAAAAAGCAGGCTCAAGTGGATTATGCCCACCAATGCCATCTTTAAACGATCCGCACAGTATAACAACATCACTTATAGCATACAAATTAACTAGTTCATCCATCTTGTCACACAAAACCAAATCTCTTTTGAGTCCGTCATCTATCTTTGCGTAACTTAAATCTTTTTTCTTTGCATACTCTTGTAAAAGCTCATCAACCCTAGAAAATCTCTCAGGGTGCCTAGGAACAACAACAATTATCTGATCGTCTTTCAAACTTATGTTGTCAAGTATCATCTGTTCTTCACCCTCATGAGAGCTAGCAATCACTATCATCCTCTTGCTTGACTTATTGTACTTTTTTGTGACTATTGGTTTTGAAAATGTCTTAATATTTCCGTTTACATGCACGCTTTTAGCACCAAGCTCTTCAAGTCTTTTTTTATCTATTTCGCTTTGAGCAAAAACTTCATCTATATTTGAAAATACCCACCTATAAAACCATGCAAATTTTTTGTATGATTTGTAAGAGTTGTCAGAAATTCTTGCATTTACTAAAACTGTTTTTGTTCCTTTAAGTTTTGAGACTATAAAAAGCATAGGCCAAAGCTCAGCCTCAGTAACTACTAAAATTTTCTGCTTTTTTATCCAAAACGGTAGAAACATCTCATAAGGCAAAAACCTTACATCTACATACTCTATGTCTTTTGCAGATTTGAATCCTGTTTGCGTTATCACTGAGAGATTTATATCCTCACCCTTAAGAGCTTTAAAAACTATCTTTAAAGAGTTTACTTCTCCTAAAGAGCAAGCATGAAACCAGATGCCCTCTTTTTTAAAGGGAGCATTGTTTTTTAAAAAAAATCGTGCTGGTAATGAAGTTTTGTATTTTTGTCTAAAAGAGAGGATTATCAAAATCGGTAGTGCTAAAATATAAAGCAGCACCACCAATATATAGTAGAAAAAAAGAAGCAATTTACTCCTGCTCTTCCTCTATCTCTTTATAAAGAATTCTTCCACAATGAGGACAAGTTACAATATCTTCTTGCTTTATTACTTCTGCAAAAATCTTATTGTTTAACCTCATAAAACAACCATAGCATGCTTGTTTTTTTACAGGAACAACAGTTGTGTTTATAGCCCACTTTCTAATCTTTTCATAAAATGTTAAGATTTTCTGACTCATCTTTGAAACTAGCTCTTGTTTTTCCCTGTAAACTTCAGCTCTTTGCTTCTCAATTTCAGCCATCTGAGTCTCAATAGAGAGACGAATCTCTTCACCTTGTTTTTGAATCTCTTTTAGTTTTTCTTTTAGCTCTTCTTTATCAATCTCTTTTGCATCTATCTGCTTATCTAATCTCTCTATCTCTTCATTGGCAAACTCGCACTGCTCTTTTGAAATCTCTTCTTCAAGCTGAAGTGCCTTAATCTCTTTGTCTGTCTTTACAATAGCACCTTTTTTAGAGAGCTCAGTAAGCTTGTCTGCTAACTCCGCAAGATGTAGTTCGTTTTTAGCTTTTTTTAGCTTTAACTCTTCTATCTCTTCATTAAATAGTGTAATTCTATCTACAGCATCTTTCTCTTTTAAGGCTGTTGCTCTGAGTTTTGTCTCAATTTCTTCAATTTTTGGACCAAAATCATCAATCTCTCTATCTATCTTTGCTAAATTTACTAACTGCCTTAAATGTTTATTCATCTATATATATTCCTCTATCTGTATTTAAATGGGTTTTTTGAATTTGTCATTATAGCTTTTAATGGAAAATTAATCAAACTTTTACTTAAACATGCTGGAAAATGGGACTCGCTCTCATAGTGTCCAATATCCAATAAATTCAAATTATTCTCTTTTGCCTCTAGTGCTTGATGGTATTTGAAGTCAGCACTCAAAAAACAATCAGCCTTAACGGCAGATATCAAATCACCACCACTTCCTGTAGTTAAAGCACATCGCTTTATATATTTTTTTTTGCCTACACACCGTAAATCCTCAAGCTCTAAAGAACTCTTTACATGTAGAACTAGCTCATCAAAACTACAATCCACATCAAAGTAACATATATACCCTTCACAAACTAAGTCTTTATATCCTAAAACCTCACTTGCAACATATCTATTGAGATGTGTAGTGTCAAAGTTTGTATGCATGGCAATCAAGGATATATCTTTTTTTATCATTGTTTTAATTAGCTTGGCTGGATAAACAGACGAATCTAAACTTTTTAAGCCCTTAAATATTAAGGGGTGATGGGCGACAATGAGTGATTTGTTTTCAACTTCATCAAGAAGCTCGCTATCCACATCAAGAGTAAGATAGACCTGCTTTACTTCATCATCCATCTCTCCTATTTGAAGACCACTGTTGTCCCAAGGTTCTTGAAGCTCAAAGGGACTAAGAGCGTCTAAAATTTTATATATTTGCTTCAGCTTCATCTACTACTTCTTTATATTTGACTGCACACCCTTTTGCAAGTTCACGAATTTTTAGTATATAGTTTTGCCTTTGTGTAACTGATATGGCTTTTCTTGCATCAAGCACATTAAAAGCATGTGAAGCATTCAAGCAATAATCATAAGCAGGAAGGGGCAAATCAGCTTCCAAAGCTCTTTCGCACTCTGCTCTACTCTGTTCAAACTGTACCAAAAGCATCTTTGTATCTGCAACTTCAAAGTTATACTTACTAAACTCATACTCGCTTTGTTTATGAACATCGCCATAGGTAGTTATGCCGTACTTATTTTCATTCCAGACCAAATCGTAAACTGAATCTTTTTCTTGAAGATACATTGCAAGTCTTTCAGCCCCGTAAGTAATCTCAACTGAGATAGGATTGCAAGGAATCCCACCAACTTGCTGAAAGTAAGTAAATTGAGTAACCTCCATACCATCAAGCCAGACTTCCCAGCCAAGCCCCCAAGCTCCAAGCGTTGGTGACTCCCAGTTATCTTCCACGAACCTGATGTCGTGTTTTTTCAAATCAAGCCCAAGGGCTTCAAAGCTTTTAAGATAAAGCTCTTGGATATTATCAGGGCTAGGCTTAATTAAAACTTGAAACTGATAATAAGCCCCTAGGCGGTTTGGATTTTCTCCATATCTACCATCAGTTGGACGACGAGATGGTGCTACATAAGCTGTTGCCCAAGGCTTGCTTCCTAAGCTTCTTAAAAATGTAGCATTATGAAAAGTTCCCGCTCCACTAGGTATATCATAAGGCTGGACGATAGTACAACCCTCATCTTGCCAATAAGTTTGTAATTTTAAAAGCATCTCACTAAATGTTAACAACTATTTGTCCTTTTTGTAATTTTCTACAGCTTTGTTCCACATAAGCTTATATTTTCTTTTTGTAAACTCTAACTCTTCTTGTAAATGTTCAAGTTGTTTTGTTAGAGTTTCCACTATCTTTCTATCCTCATCATACAGCTCTTGCATAGAAAAAAGCGCCTCTTTTAAAAAATGGTTTTCGCTCTTTAGTGCATCAAGAGTCTCATCTTTTGCGTCCATTACTTTTTCATGAAGACCCAAAATAGTTCCTATGGTTTTCTCAACAAAATTAGCACCCTCTAAAGTCACTACGTCTGCCTCAAAAGATTGATTTGATTTAGAGATAGGCATAAGCTCTTTTGTACCCCTTGAAGCCTCTATAAATCTCTTTCCATCCTCTTCTTTGACGCTAAGCTTCCCTCGCTCTATCATATCCTCGATAGTCTCGATATTTAAATGCACGAGCTTACTAAACTCCTCTATATCTAACCAAGTCTGCATAGTATCCTCCTAGTCATATTCTTACTTCAAACTCATCAGAGTCTGTCTCAACTTTTTTGGCTTTTAAGATTCTATCTTCTAAAAGCTTTACACTCAACTCTTCATCTTCGATAGCTAGAATCTGCATAGCAAGATAAGCACTATTGACAGCTCCAAGCTTTCCTAGCGACATAGTAGCAATAGGAACGCCAACTGATGTATGAGCTACACTATCACTCTTTACAGGCACACCTATAACAGCTCTAGTCGTCAAAGAAGCAACAATCCCCGCAAGCGAAACCCTAGTGACTGCGATAAAAACCTTCGCACCTTTTTTCTGTGCTCCTTTTACATACTCATACGTTCGCTCATAGCTTCGATGAGGCGAGACGATGACGAGTTCATGAGCCACTCCAAACTTTTCTAGTATCTTTGCAGCCTCAACCATCACTTCATGGTCTCTCTTGCTAGCCATCAAAATAGATACAAATCTCATCCTATTTTTTTCCTCAAAAATGTATATGGAGGAAGCTTAGAGGGAAGTAAGATTGCATTTACATTTCCGCTATGGATTGACTCATAAATCTTGCCCTTAGAGGTTTTTAACTCTTTAAATTCTATACTCCATTTTCCACAACTCTTCTTTATCGCTCCAATCTCGTTATCAACTTCACTTATACTCTCATCAGGCAAAATCAGTTCATAAACTACGCTTGGCTCTAACTTGTCTTTGCATAAAATACCACTTCCATCGCCTGTAACTTCCCCTACAACCTGATGAGTACCTTTGCTTATGGAGTGCTCTAGGTTTTGCGTGTCATTTTTCTCGTAAGGACGACTTACGAGATATCCATCACTAAAACCTCTATTTTTACTGCTGTTTAGCTCATCTATATACTTCTGTTTTTCAAACTCGCCTGCATAAAAATCATCTATCGCAGCCCTATAAGTCTTTGCTGTGATACCAACATAATAGCTACTTTTTGTTCTTCCCTCAATCTTTAAAGCACTTATAACCCCACTTGCGAGTATCTCATCAACATAAGCCGAGAGGTTTAAATCTTTTGCATTCATGATATGCGTTCCCGTATCGTCCTCTTCAACCTTAAAAAGAGTTCCTGTCTCCTCGTTTTTTGCATATATCGTATAAGGAAACCTACAGTCATTGGCACAGCTTCCACGATTTGCCACTCTTCCGCTTTGGACTGAGCTTATAAGGCAGCGACCACTATATGCAAAGCACATGGAACCATGTATAAAAGCCTCTATCTCCAAATCTGGCAATTTTTTTTTAATTTCAATCAAATCTTTCAAGCTCACTTCACGAGCAGCGACGATGCGTTTCACTCCCATCTCATAAAAAACCTCTGCGTCAAGATAGTTCAGCACATTGGCTTGAGTTGAGAGGTGTATAGGTATATGGGGAGCGATTTTACGAGCTAGTCTCACCACACCAGGAGCAGCGACTATAAAAGCGTCAGGATTCATAGCAGCAATTCTCTCTATATGCTTCTTTAAAAGCTCTATTTGAGAGTTAAAAGGAAAGCCATTGATAGTTACATAAAGTTTTTTGCCCTTCAAGTGTGTATATTGTATCGCCTCTTCAAAACTCTCATAAGTAAACTCTTTTCCTGAGCGAATCCTCAAAGAAAAGTGACTCACTCCAGCATAAACTGCGTCAGCCCCATAAGCCAAGGCAATCTTTAGTTTTTCAAAATTCCCAGCAGGGGATAGTAGCTCTGTTTTTATCAATTAACTTTTACCTAGATTTGCTATCAATGCTTCTATATCATCATTGCTAACCACATCTTCTGTATCTTTATCGCCCTCTATATGCACAGCTGAACCAACTCGTTTTGAGTCCTCTATCTTGCCCTCAAAAAGGCTACTCATATAGCTAGACAATGCTCTCATCACATTGATAACTCGCTCTATCTTTTGGCGATGTATGTCTTGATACTGCATAACATCCATAGTCATCATAACCTCATCTTCAGTATCTTGAGCCCCTTGGATAAGCTCCTCGACCTTACTTTTCATATTGTTATTATCTTTAAGTGCCTTGGAAAACTCCTCTACATTTGGAAACTTTTCGCATAGAGTAGTAAAAAGCTCTATATTTGAATCTATAAGAGTTATAACCTCGCCTGCGTTTTCCTGAGCTCTTGCCATAAACTCGTTGATAGACTCAAGCTTATCAAAAACTTCACCAGCTTTTAGCTCTGAATCTTTTGTAACATCATCAAGCTGATAAACCATCTTATGTTCATCAGTTGGTGGAGGTGGTGGCCAAGCCATATCAGCTGAAGTTTTTTGCTCTAGTATCGGCTCATCCTCTAGCTCGTCTTTTGTAACTACTTCTTCAAGTGTCTCTTTTTTAAGCTCATCTGTTGTTATTTTATCATTATCTAGTCCACCCGCTATCAATGCGTCAAGTTCTTCTTGTGTCATTAGTTTCTCCT
>CAYOWG010000052.1:0-8003 GCA_964407605.1 uncultured Sulfurospirillum sp.
TGATGAAAAAATGGATCAAGACTTGTGATAATCATACGCCCTTTGGTTGTTACTTCATCTATATATAAAATTGGTTTGTTTTCGCTATTGACGGCTAAAACCTCCGCTCCTTTGGGTGCTTTAAACCAGCCATGCAGGTGCCATGTGAGGTCATTTTTATTGATGTGTTCAAATAGACCATGTTTAGGCTTTGTTATTTGAACACCAAGGTCGCTCTCTTTTTCTAGCCACCACCAGTAATTAGTCTCTTGTTTGCTAAATTTCACTTTTGGTAGCCATAATTGAGAGTTGCTTTCGCCAGTTGCGACAATCGTGCCTCCTTGATTTAAGTAGGCTAGTAGTTTTTTCTTGTGAGGTATCATTCTGTGTGCTGGGGTGCGACAAGGAACAAGTATCACGGCAAATGCCTCTAGATCAATACTATCTAAATCTTCTGGTCGTAACAATAAATCAAAATATTTACTATATCTTTTGCCCTCTAAGCTCTCAATATGATAGTATGAACCAGCATGTATACTTAAGATACTCATAAATTCTCCTTTCTCATTGTCCATGAGATTATATTGTTTATCAATCGCAGTGATGTTTTTTTGTCACTAGCTGTGCCTTGTAGGTCATTGCCTGCATGTGAAAATATCTCGCCTCCATAAGGCGTCTCCCAAACCCAATCAACTGCTGCTTGTTTTCTTCCAACACCAGTTATAGCAATCGCTCCTTTTGGCATCGGATTATGACCACGACCATAGAATCCTGCCACCCCTTTTCGCTCAGCCAAGCTATCACGATTGATACCGTCAAATATAGGATGATTTGCAAGTTGTGTTAGTTGCAAAGACTCCTTGCCCTCTTCATTGATATACTCATAATTTTTTAGACCAAATACCAAAGGACGCATTAAATGACCATTGAAAAACCATCGTCCTCCCCTTTTTAAAAACTCTTCAAGCTCTTTTGAGAACTCCATCATTCCAATCTGGTCTAAATGCATAGAGGTTATCAGTCCCGTGGCACTCCTTAGATGCTCAATATTTAATTCAGTTTGCAAGATTGAAGCGGAATTATCTTGTTTTGCAACTTCATTAAACATTTTTGACGGTTTACCATAATTTGACTGTATAAACAAAAGACTTGCTTTTGCCATATTTAGATTATCCCCTTTAGTATCTGACTTCTATCAACAACCATCACTATTGCCGCGATTAATGCAAACAAGGCGACACCATATCGCAATGAGCTGTTGAGTTTTTGTGAGTACTTCTTAGTTAGCATTAGGATAAAAAGCATACTTGCGACTATGATTAGCTGCCCTATCTCTACACCGATATTGAATCCCGCTAGTGCGACTACTAGTGCTTCACTCGTTCCGCCTATCATATCGAGCAGCATAAACGAGAATCCAAACCCATGAAGAATTCCCAAAGACCCTGCAAGCCAAAAACCCATCGCTCCATGCTTTTTAAACAGTATCAATAAAGCTGTGATGATGATAGAGACTGCGACAAGTAGCTCAACAAGTGGGATAAACCAATCAGCCTGAGGCACATAGCCAAGTGCACCCCCTACAAGTGCCACAGAGTGCCCTATAGTAAAACCAGTAACTGCCCAAAACAGTGCAATCAGGCTTCTAGCAACTATAGTAAGACACAGAACAAAAAGTACATGGTCATACCCTATGAGGATATGATATACTCCCTCTTTAACAAAATGCCAAAATGATGTAGCAGAGCTTCCACTTAACAAAACCTCAGGCATTGTTGTTCCTCTAAAAGAGAGTACACTCGCAGAGCCATCTCTATAATCTATGACATTAGTAGTAAAATACTTACCCTCAGGCAGTGCAAAAGATGGCGAAAGTAGCTCTAGTTTTATCTCATCATCTAAACCTATATTGGGAAGTTCAAATGCGATTAAAACTTGGGTATCACTTATGTACGGGCGATAAGGTAGTTCCAACTTAGGAAGTATAAAAGCTTTAAAATCATTGACGAAAATCGGCTCTCGTGCTTGAAATTCATCGCCTATTTTACTGCTATCAAGCAAGACAAATTCAGGCTTTTTAGGCTCAATAGATACACCACCAACAGAGAATCTATAATCTTGAAGCAAAAAATCTTTAAATTTCTCTGGATTATTTTGCACCTCTTGAGTATCAAGGCGATAAAATGTACGACCTGCTACAACCTCATGCTCCATAAACGGAGCTGTAAATACTTCGTTTGTAGCTCTTTTAGATAACTCATTAGCATAGGCTAGAGTCAATGGAAATCTTAAAACAACTTTTGTTGTATCTGTTTTATGTTTTAAAACATGAATTTCTCTGCTTTGTGTATCAATAATGAAATGAGCAGATAGTGAGCTTGCCCAAAGTAGTAAAAATATGTATTTTATCAAGTTTATTCCTTTTTATACTGCTGAAATTAGAGCTTTAGTATATTCATGTTTAGGAGATTCAATCACACTCTCAACCAAACCCTCTTCGACTATAAGACCATCTTTTAGCACAACTAAGCGATTACAAAAGTGGCGTGCTAAAACAATGTCATGGGTTATAAATAAAAAAGTAGTTCCAAGATTAACTCTTAGCTTCTCCATCAAGTCTACAATCTCACCCCTTGTGGATTGATCAAGCATAGAAGTTGGCTCATCTGCGATGATTACTTCTGGCTTAGTGATGATGGCTCTAGCAAAAGAGACGCGCTGACGCTGACCACCTGAGAGTGCTACAGGCAGGCGAGATATAAAACTACCATCACTCGGAAGCCCTACCTCTTTAAGAGCTTTTTTTACCTCTTTTTCGACCAATAATATATCTTTGATGCCTCGGATATAAAGTGGCTCCGCAACAATATCACGAATTGACATTGAGTTTCGCATGGATTGATATGGGTCTTGAAACACCATGTGTACAAAATTCTTTAGAGTTTTTCTCTCACTATTGCTATTTAAAACTCTTCCTTTAAAACTTATCTCTCCGGTATCTGGATATATCATACCCATAACAAGTCGAGCTATGGTAGATTTTCCAGAGCCACTACCCCCAACTAGCCCAAGCTTCTCGCCAGAGTATAGTTTTAGCGATACATCCGTGAGTGCTTTGTGTTTAGAGGTGGATGTGAGTCCAAAAACATCGTAACTATTAAAAGACTTGCTTATATCTCTTAATTCAATCACTGGCTTCTCTTCTAGACTTAAGCTAGAACCCCATCGTCTTTGCTCATCAATCTTTGGTAAACTATCAAATAGACTACGAGTATGCTCACATTTTGGACTGTTTTGCACCTGCTCAACTGAACCATAATCAACTATAATACCTCTATGCATCACAGCTAAACTATCCGCATGTCGAGCGATTAGGGATAAGTTGTGTGTAATAAACAAAATAGAAAGTTTCAAGCTAAGACGCAACTCCAACAGTAGAGCCATAATCTCCTCTTGAACCAGCACATCAAGACCAGTAGTCGGCTCATCTGCAATAACTAAGTCAGGAGTGTTACAAATCGCAATAGCAATCACCGCTCTTTGACGCATGCCACCAGAGAGCTCATGCGGAAAACTCTTAGCATGCTGTTCTTCTAAGCCAACTTTTTTTAACCAATCAGCAATACTTTTTTTTAGCTCCTGACTAGATAAAAGCTTATCTCCTAGATTTAGTGACTCTGCAAGCTGAGTGCCGATAGTCATTACTGGGTTTAGTGAGTTCATGGCACTTTGAGGAATCAGCGCTAGTTTACGCCCACGCATACTACGAATTTGGCTATCACTAAGCGTAAAAAGATTTTGATTTTGAAATTGTGCTACACCGTCTGTAATCTCTCCCGAAGGTGTAAGAAGCTGGAGTATCGCCATAGCAACAGTGGTCTTTCCAGAACCACTCTCTCCGACAAGCCCTAGCAGTTCTCCTTGCTTTAAGTCTAAATCAACACCTCTAACCATCTCGTTTTTACCAAACTCTGAATAGTATGACACCCTTAATCCCCTGATGGAAAGAACACAATCTCTACTTGGCTCATCTTTAGCTATATTTGGTACAACCTTTTTACGCCTCAATATACGAGGGGATAAAGAGGCATCATAGCCAAAACCAATAAATGCCAAAGCTGTTACAGTAAGAGCAACAGCAACACCCGCTGGAACAATCCAATATAGCCAAGCACCAGTTAAGAATGCAGTCCTAGAATTTGCATGATAGAGTATAGTTCCCCAGCTAGTTTGCAAAGGGTCGCCAAGTCCTAAAAAGCTCAATGATGTTTCAATCAATATAGCTCCATGAGCTATGCGCACAAATACAGGCACAATCAAAGGAGCTACTTCAGGAAGGATATGTCGCAATCCTATAAAATAGCCACTAGCACCCATAGCTTTCGAGGCTTCAACAAAACTAAAAGAACGAATACTCAAAATTTGAGACCTTAGCTCTCTTACTGGCTGAGCCCACATAATTACGGCTATCACTACAATCTGTGTAAGCAAAGAGGCTCCTAGTGCCACACCTAGAACAATCACAAGAGGTAAAAAAGGAAGTGATAGTACGATATCCACAACTCGCATGATAACTCTGTCAATCCAGCCACCATAATATCCTGCTATTACGGCCAATATAGTAGCGAAAAGAGTAGCGAAAAATGCAACACTAAGCCCAACAAACAAAGAGACTCTTGCACCAAAAAGAAGTTGTGAAAAAATACTATGACCCGCATCATCGCATCCAAGAATATGAATAGAACTAGGCCTCTCAAACGGAGCACAAACAGCCTCATCTGGAGCAAAACCAGCGATAAATGGAGCAAACAGTGCCAACAGTGCTATAACACTTAGGATAAAAATCCCTAGATACTGAACTTTTCCTGTTGTTGTCTTAAATGGAGCCAAAAAACGGCGAGTATCGGTGTATCTATCCACTATTTAACTCTCCTTGTTCTAGGGTCAACTAGGGGATAAAATAGATCAGTCAAAAAGTTTGCCAATACAATACTAAAAGTCGCAAATACAAATATACCTTGAAGCAAGTTGTAGTCACGAGAACCTACCCCCATAACAATCAAGCTCCCTAGCCCTGGGTAAGAGAAGACTGTTTCGATAACTAATGCTCCCCCTATCAATCCTCCAACTCCCATCATAACATTGGTGTATAGTGGCAACATCGCATTTCTAAGTGCATGTTTAAAAAATATAGCTCGCTTAGATACCCCTTTTGCCCGAGCAAACATGATGTAGTCTTGCTCTAAAGAGATAAGCATTGACGAGCGAGCTATCAATAAAACTGACGCACCATGAACCAAAGATAGTGCTGTTGCTGGCATGATGAGACGCTCTAGTATGCTCATATACCACTCTATACTGCCTTTAGCTAGTCCTATTTGATAAGCTCCAAAAGCTGGAAGCCATCCTAGTATGGTTGAAAATAGGATAATCAACATCATAGCGAGCCAAAACGGTGGGAGTGAGCCAATAAAAAGAAAAATTCCTGTTATCGACACATCTGCAAAATCTCCTCTCTTCCAAGCTGATACTACTCCTAAAAATACTCCTAGTAGAGTTGAGACTAAGAGTGCTGTTCCCATAAGAAGAAGTGTCCAGGGAAGATGCTCGATTAAGATATCCCATACAGGCTGACCCAATGCGACGGAAGTTCCAAAATCACCAGAAAATAGACCTATTAAGTAGTTCCAGTACTGCTCTAAAATCGGCAAATCCAACCCATAGCTCGCTAAAACTCTATTAATCTCCTCTTGAGACATAGCACTAAGAACATCCTCTGGCAATATCGCTTCTATAGGCTCTCCCGGTGCAAGTCTAGGAAGTATAAAGTTGATAGTTAGTACTGCTAGAAGCGTAAAAGCATACTGTATAAATAGTTGCAAATAGTGTATCATAGATAGTGCATCATAGATAGACAGAAGATAACTATGATATTAGCTCAAACACGCAACTGCAATGAAGCTGCATTACTCGTTCAGCCATATCCTTTTTTAACCAAGCAAAATGTAGGCTCTCATCTCTGCTGCGATTAGAGCCTTTTTTAGCGAGAGTTATAAACTCATCACGGACAATTCCTTCACGAAGTATAAATGTTAATGTCTGTTTATTATAGGTAAGTTTGAAAAGATACCCTCTTAAGAATCCTCTATCAGAAAACTCATCACCAAATGCTGGGTCAACTTTATAACAACCCCTAGTAATAGCACGAGTAACCATCTCAAATGAATCACGCACTCCAAGACCGCCAAAACTAGTCTCTACCTCTAACTCTAGTCTTCGCATTGGTGCATTTGGCGAGAGCAAAGGAAAAGAGAGCTCCATTAGTTTATAGGCAAATGCAACACCACCTGGTGCATTTGGACCATGGTATTTCAAAATCTCATCAAAAGAAAAACTGTACGGACGACCTTCATCTAAAACTGTAATCATAACATTTTCCCTGTAAGTATAAATTGTGATTAAAATCTCTGAGCAAGAGAGATATCTTTGCTCAGAGTAGTTGTTTAATTAAAGCTTTATTTTTTTATCGAGAGGCTCAGATGTTCCCTTGCGACTCTTACTTGGCAAAAATGAATACTTATGAAATATTCCATATCCTGCCGAAGAAACATAGTTGTCATATGCTTTCCAATTGTAAGCAAAAAGACCATCTGGGTACCAAAGCATAACTCTGTTAGGAAACTCAGTTTGATACTCTTGAAGCTCAAAACTTACCTTCAATCTCTCTTCACGAGTCGATGCATTGTGCCAACGCTCTACTATATCAAGTCTCTCTTGCTCTTTCTTGAGTGCCACTTTTTGATCGCCTTTGTGCAGAATTATCAACATATCTTGATCAGCAATACCGTGTGGAGTAATATCCATAACTCTTAAGTCATACTCTCTTGACCTCCAAAGTCCTCTAAAAGAAGCAGGGTCCATTGTTCGTAGATTGGTTTTAATTCCAACACTTGCTAATTGTTTAGCGATCATCTGTGTTGCTCTAATCTGCAAAGGCCTATTGGTGGCTACTGTAATTTCCCAATCAAGCTTACTTCCATCTGGATTCTCTCTAAAGCCGTCCCCGTCTTTATCAACAAAACCCTGCTCGTCTAATATCTTTTTTGCACGCTCAGGATTATATGGTGCATTGAGATTTGGCCTAGTCCAAAAACTATCTACATGAGGCCACCCATGCACTCCTGAACTTCCCATGCCTAGCATAATCTGTTCAAGCATTGGCTCTGGATTTATAGCCAAAGAGATTGCTTGTCTTAGGTATCGGTTATCGTATGGTTTTCGCTTGAGGTTTATATCCAACCAAACACCCCAAAGAGATGGAGCACTAGCTATCTCAATCTTATCATCAACCTTCCATTGATTAACTAGCTCTGGAGGAAGTGAACGAGCAGCACCATCAATCTCCCCAGTTCGTAAAGCAGTAAACATAGTCTGAGGATCTTTTATCATAATCAAAGTCAGTTCATCAACTAGAGGCTTGCCTTGCCAGTAGTTCTCGTTGGCTTTAAACTTATAGTATTTATCTGCTTCATAAGAAACTAATTTATAAGGTCCTGTTCCTATAGGTAGGTCTGTGAACTTTTTTGGTTCTTTAACATTTTCCCACTGTGCTTTTTGCTTCATAGCTAAATCTGCAGCAGTAATCTTATCAAAGTTAGGCATAGGCTTAACCGAAGTCAAACGAACCTTTAGCCTATTGAGTATCTCAACTCCCTCTATGCGAGGAACAGATGAAACATGGTGAGTCCAACGATTTGGCGGACCTTCTCTGTAGTAGTTAAATGTAAAAGCAACATCCTCAGCAGTAAAATCTGTGCCATCATGCCACTTCACACCATCTCGAAGT
Organism: uncultured Sulfurospirillum sp.; assembly: GCA_964407605.1. Taxonomy (GTDB): domain Bacteria; phylum Campylobacterota; class Campylobacteria; order Campylobacterales; family Sulfurospirillaceae; genus Sulfurospirillum_A. The sequence continues at coordinate 7,826 of CAYOWG010000052.1, forward strand.
GTAACCTCCCACACCTTAGCATCTTTGTCTATCTGCTCTATCTTAGTAGCAAGCCAGTTTTCAGCCTGCCCCACATAAGGTGATGGCTCGACTAGCTTATCATACACCAGCCAGAGTATCCAATCATTCCAGCTATTGCCGATAGTGTATGTTGTTACATTTCCAGCAGTATTCCAAA